>JANMWV010000021.1:0-3231 GCA_031394165.1 Actinomycetes bacterium | reverse complement strand
CTCCGCGACGGTCACGTTCTGGTGCATGACGATCGTGCCGGGCGCCGCGCCCATGATGCGCCCGAGCTGGTCGCCGATCGTGACCGGCATCTCCCACCAGCCCTCGCCCCACGCCCGGATGCCGCGCTCGCGCCACATGCGCGCGTACTCGAGCAGGCGGTCCTCCGTAGCGGCCGGCATCGCCGCGAGCGAATGGTTGATCAGGTACGTGCAGTCCCGCAGGATCGGGAACCGGTCGCGATAGGCGAGCAGATCGTCCACGGAAGAAGTATCGCCTACGCGGCGCGGAGCAACGAGGCGTCGCGGTACTCGCGGAAGTACTCAGGCCGCACGCGCAGGAAGCGCGCGCACTCCTCGATCAGCGCCGGCGACGGCGCCGTGTCACCCGCGACCGCAGCTCGCAACACGCTCGCCGACACGCCGTCGAGCACCTCGGCGAACGTCGCGATCTTCAGCCCGCGTGCGGTCACGTAGCAATCCTCGACCTCGCCCGCGAGCTCCGTGAGCGCGGCCCCGAACGGCTGATTGGAGAAGAGCACCGCGGCCAGTGTCGCGCCCGCCCCGGACGGAGAGGCTCGAGACCCATTGACAGAATCCGTCGCAGGTGCCAATGCTGCGGACGTTTCCGAAGACGAGTGAAGGGGTGAGAGTTCATGGGAAACGTGAACAGGCTTCGCCGCAGCCTCGTCGTCTTGGCTGCACTCATCGTCGTCGTCGCAGCCGCGGGGGGCTTCGCCTACGCACGGGCCACGGATGACACGGTGATCAACGCCTGCGCGAAGGCGGAGAACGGCCAGCTCCGGCTCGACACGGGCGGCGGCTGTCGCCCGAGCGAGAATCCGATCCAGTGGAACCAGGCCGGGCCGCAGGGCATCCCGGGGCCGCAGGGCATCCCCGGGCCGGCAGGAACGAGCCGGTCGGACGAGCGGTTCGTCTTCAGGAACCTCCGTGACCCGAGCGCCTGGATCCCGGTCGCGACTGCGACCCGGCGGCAGGAAGGAACCCGCCTGCTGACGATGCATCTCGATCCGGGCAACTATCTCGTGAGCACGGAGGTGATCGGCGGCGACTTCACCGGTACCGGCACGCTGGTCTGCATCACGGGGAACAACAGCCTCGGCGGGTACGAGGTCGCGCAGACCTCGACCGGCAACGCCGGCGGTTACTCGCGCCAGGTAACGCTCAATTCGCAGTCCGTCTTCGCCGCCCCCGACGGGGGCGACATCGAGCTCGTGTGCTGGCTTGCCGCCGACGGCGAGCCCGGTCAGGCGTTGGTCGGACTGGGAGACGTGATCGCGACGAAGGTCGACACGGTCACCTCGACGCTGGGGCCGTAGCCCGGACCGACACGTCCCCCGATCTGATCGGGGGACGTGTTCCGGCTAGACGGACTGCAGCGAGCGTGCCGCGGGGCCGACGTACTTCGCGGCGGGCCGTACAAGCACGCCGAGCCGCTTCTGCTCGAGGATGTGCGCCGACCAGCCGGCGGTACGCGAGCACGCGAACATCGCGGGCGCGAGCTGCGGCGGGATCTCGGCGACGTCGAGCACGATCGCCGACCAGAACTCGACGTTCGTGTACGAGTGATCCGGGTGCTTCTTCGCGATCGCCTCGTGCGCGGCCTGCTCGAGCGCCTCGGCGACCTCGACGCGCGGCGAGCCGAGCTCCTTCGCCGTGCGCTTCAGCAGGCGCGAGCGCGGATCCTCGGCGCGGTAGACGCGGTGGCCGAAGCCCATGATCCGCTCCTTGCGCGCGAGCGCTCCCTCCACCCACTTCTCCGCGTCGCCCAGCTCTGCGACCGCATCGAGCATCGGCAGCACGCGCGCGGGCGCGCCACCGTGCAGCGGGCCCGAGAGCGCGCCGACGGCGGACGAGAGCGACGCGCCCGCGTCGGCGCCCGTCGAGGCGACGATGCGCGCGGTGAACGTCGAGGCGTTGAGGCCGTGCTCGGCTGTGCAGATCCAGTACGTGTCGATCGCCTTCGCGTGTGCCTCGTCGACCTCGCCGCGCCACGCGAGCAGGAAGCGCTCCGCCGCAGTCTGGCCGCCGAGGACGGTCGCCTCCGGCACGGGCGGCTTGTCCGCGCCGCGCGCCGACTGCGCGACGATCGAGAGCGCCGACGCCGAGAGGCGGCGGAGATCCTCCTTCGCGGTGTCGTCGTCGATGTCGATCAGCTGCTGGAGATTCCACTTGCCGCTGAGGCCGGCGAGCGCCGCCTGGAGATCGGCCATGTGGTGACCCGTGCGGTACTCGAGCTCGGTGTAGGCGGCCGGGAGGCCCGGCTCGAGCGAACCGTCGACGAGCAGCCCCCAGACCTTCTCGAACGGGACGGCTCCGACGAGCTCCTCGATGTCGACGCCGCGGTAGCGAAGCTGGCCGCCGTCGCGGTCCGGCTCGGCGATTTCCGTCTCGAAGGCGACGACGCCGGCGAGGCCAGGGCTGAATTCCGTCATGCGTGAATCTCCTCCAGCTCGATCGTGAGGCCGGTTCCTCGCTCCTGCGCGACAGCGAACACGAGCGCCGCCGCCGCCAGGTCCTGCACCGCGACACCGACTGACTTGTACAGCGTAGTTTCGACCGGGGAGGTTCGGCCGGGCCTGGCGCCCGAGACGAGCTCGCCGAGCTCGGCGTGGACGGCCGAGTCGTCGAGGGCGGCGAGCTCGAAGGCACCTGCGGGTGGGGGCGCGAGCGCCGCCCGGGTCTCCACGACGAGTGTCGCATCGGCGACGATCGCCGGGTCGACCTCGCCGCCGCTCTGGTTCGCGCCGACCGAGCTGACATGCGTGCCGGGCGAGAGCCACTGCCGCCACACCACCGGCTCCGGCGAGTGCGTGGTCGCCGCCACGACGTCGGCGCCGCGGACGGCGTCCTCGAAGGAGGCTGCGGCCGTGGCGCCGAGCTCGGCTGCGAGCTGCTCCGCCTTGGCGCGGTCGCGCGCGGCGATCCGGATCTCGCTCCAGGGCCGGACGCCGGCGAACGCGCGGGCGTGGGCGCGGGCCTGCGCACCGGCACCGAGGATCGCCAGGATCGTCGCGTCCTCGCGCGCCAGCAGCCGCGCAGCGAGCGCCGCCGAGCCGGCGGTGCGCGCCTCGGTGACATACGTGCCGTCCATCAGCACGAGGGGCGTGCCGGTCTCGGGGTCGAAGAGCATGATCGCCGCCTGGTGGGTCGGCCGGTCGGTGTTCCCCGGGAAGAGCGTCACGAGCTTGCAGCCGAGCCCGGCCGAGGGCA
>JANMWV010000017.1:0-4991 GCA_031394165.1 Actinomycetes bacterium | reverse complement strand
CGGCGAAATCGCGAACGCGCTGGTTCTCCGTCACGACATGGCGCACCCGCTCCGGCATTCCACGTTCGAGCTCGTCACGCCGCCGCGCATAGCCCGCGGTCTCGCCGCTGTGGTCGACGCCCGAGTCGACGACCAGGAGTGCCACGTTCGCGGGGACGGGCACCGGCCTGTGCTCGAGCGTTCCGCAGTCGAGGAGCAGGGCGTGCCCCGGCAGACCGAGCAGACACGCGGCCTGGTCGAGGATGCCGCACGGCTTGCCGACCGCTCGCAACTCCGCCCGCTGGCAGAGCAGCGCCAGCTCGAGCGGCTCCAGCTCGAAGCCGGCGACCGCGCAGAGCGCGAGCGCGACCGCGACCTCGAGCGCCGCCGAGGACGAAAGCCCTGCGCCGGCGGGCAGGTTCGAGCCGACCGTGCCGGCGAGCCCGACCGCCGGCCGCCCGACCTCGTCGAGCTCCGCGGCGACGGCCTGCGCGTACCGCGCCCAGCCGGCTACCCATTCGCCGTGGCCGTCGGCGGCGAACGGCTCCGCTCGGCCGTACCCGTCGGAGACGAGGGAGACCACGTCGTCGACGCGCGCCACCTCGAGCGTGATGCCGTACTGGATTGCAGCAGGCAACACCATGCCCCCGCTGTAATCGGTGTGCTCGCCGATCAGGTTGACGCGACCGGGAGCCCAGGCGGTGCACACGGTCGTCTCCGCGCTGCGCATCGCACGATCATACGGTCGCGCCACAGGAGGTTCTGCAGATCGCACGCGGCCGCAGAGCTGCGGCCGCGTGCGATCAGACTGGGCGTTAGTCGCCCTGGCCGCCCTGGCCGTTGTCGCCGCTGTCGCCGTTGTCCTGCTGGCTCTGGTCGGCGTTGCCCTGCTGATCGTCGTCGGCGTTGCCCTGCTGATCGTCGTCGACGTTGCCCTGCTGGCCCTCGTCGACGTTGCCCTGCTGGTCCGTCGCGTCGGACGCGGCAGCAACTGCCGGAGTCGAGACGATCGGCGCCACGACCGGCACCACGGGTACCACGACCGGCGGTGTGGGAGTCACGACGAGCGTGGCCGGAGCCACGATCGGTGCCGGCTGATCGGTCGAGCCGCTGCCGTTGTGCGACGCGGCCGCGGCGACGCCGCTCACGGCGAGCGCTGCGACGGCGATGGGAAGAATGAGCTGCTTCTTCATGGTCGTTCTCCTTCGGTTGTCGTTCCGCGTTCGTGGTCTCCGGGGGCTCCAGGAGGAGCGATCCGGCGGAAAAAGGGTGTCTAGGTCAGCCGTTCGGATCGCCCGCGCCGGTGCCGTTGCCCGGATCGCCGCTCGTCCCGGAGTCGCCGCTCGGCGTGCCCTGGTTGCCCGCGTCGCCGTGCGCGCTCTCATCCGCGGTCGTGGTCTGCGAGCCGTCGCGGGAGGTGCCCGGCGGGGTGCCCTGGACGCCGCCGTCGCGTGTGTCCCCGGAGCCTGAGTCGCCGGAGCCCGAGTCGCCGCTGCTCTGGTCGCGGTTGTCCCGGCCGTCCTTCGTTTGGTCGCCGTTGGTCCGGTCGCCGTTCGTCTCGTCGGCCCCGGTCTGGGTCCGGCTCTGCTCGGGCTGGTTGCCGCCCTTGGGCGCGCCGCCCTGGTTGCCGCCCTGGTTGCCGCTGCCACCGTGCTCGGCGTGGTGCCGGCTGTGGGGCAGCGAGATCCCGACGTGACGGGCGAGATCGGACACGGTCCGCTGGACGGGGGCCGGCAGGAGACCCGCGGATGCGGCGCCGCCCAGCGCCGCGAGCGCCGCGACGACGGCGGCGGCGATGCTCACGCGGGCGGCGACTGGCGAGAACCGCTTGCCGCGGCGTGCCGGCGCCCGACGGGACAGCGACGGCTCGGACACAGCGGCGGACTCACGAGCCGCCGCGAAGATCGCCGTGAGGTGGGCGATCTCGGCCGCAGGGGTCGAGGTCTCCTCGAGCACGGCTCTGGCGTCGCGGAAGAACGCGGCGACCGCCTGGAGCTCGCCGTCGCCGCTGGGGTCCTTGCCCGCCAGGACGCTGTCGATCTCGCGCTCGCTGAGTCGTGTGAAGAATCGCATCTCGTCTTCGTCAGCGCCGGCCCCGGTCAAAAGGGGTACGCCCCCTCCGGCAGCGTGGCCTTGATCGCCGCGAGCCCCCGCCGCTGGAGCGCCTTCACCGCGCCCGGGCTCTTGCCGACAACCCGAGCCACCTCCTCCACCGTCAGGTCGCCGAGCACACGCAGCAGCAGGACGTCGCGCTGGTCGGGCGCGAGCCGGTCGATGATCTGCCGCACTCCGTCCGCCGCCGTCGTGTGGAGCACCTGCGTCTCCACGTCGTCGGCCTCTGTCGCCTCGGCGGGGCCGTCGGGCTCGAGGTCGACGGGTCGCCGTGTGCGCCGGCGTCCCTCGTCGACGAGCCGGTGGTGCGCGATCACGAACACCCAGGCGCGGAAGTCCCGCTCGCTCCCGGTGAAGCGCGGCAGGTCACGGACCACCTGGAGGAACACTTCGCCGGTGAGGTCGTCAGGCTCCTGCGCCCCGCGGGCGCGGACGAAGCCGAGCACGACGGGAGCGAGATCCCGGTAGATCGCGGTCCAGGCCCACTCGGCGCCTGTTCGGGCCGCGCCGAGGGTTCCGGGGAAATTGTCGCCGAGCATCGTGGCATCCTGCCCTCAGCTCCGGCGGCAGGGCGGCAGGGAGCTTCGGGCCCAAGCCGGCCGGGAGCCTCTCGAGACGGCTCCCGGCCGATTCAGGTGGAACGGCCCGCAGCTAGCCCGAGTGGTTCTCGCAGTTCTTGAGGACGTCGTTCTTGTCTGCGATCACGCGATCGACGCCGGGACCGCAGTCCACGTGGTCGACCTTGCCGTCTTTCACGTTCACGATGTCGTTGCCGCCGCCCGCGAGAATGGTGTCGCTGCCGGTGCCGCCGATCAGGGTGTCGGTTCCGGTCCCGCCGATGAGCACGTCGTTGCCCGCGTCGCCGGTCAGCACGTCGTTGCCGCTGCCGCCGTTCAGCTGGTCGTTGCCGCTTCCACCGTCGAGCTGGTCGTTGCCGTCGCCGCCGCACTCGACGTCGTCGCCCGCACCGCCGCTCACGTTGTCATCGCCCGCGCCACCGTTGACGACGTCGTTGCCGTCACCCGCGTTCACGTTGTCGTCGCCCGAGCTGCCCTTGATGGCGTCGTCACCCTCGGTGCCGGAGACGTTGCCGTCGGCCTGGTCGCCGCTCTCGACGTCGTTGTGCTGACCGTCGTTGAAGGCTCCATCGCAGTTCGTCGTGGCGACCGCCGACACGCGCTTCGCCGAATGCGAAGCCGCACCCGCCGACGCTGCGAGCACGAGCGCGGCAAGCGCGAGTCCCAAGATCAATAGTCGTGTGAAGAGCTCCCTGCGCATGTCGATCCTTTCCGTCGCGAGTCTTTGAGTTCATCGGCAGGGAGCGCCGCCGAAGCGAGCAGGGGTACGGGCGCAGCGAAATGTCCCCCAAATGAGGGGGATCCGTCTTCCCACGCCGCGCTCAGCTCGTCGAACGAGGACCCTGCGCCGGCGAGCTGAGCACCCCCGGTAGTTCCGCCGTCCTGACAACTGCCCCGTAGCCGTCGCCGAGCGCGGCGAGAAACGCGCCGTGGACGTGCCGCGCCGGGATCGTCTCGCCGGCGAACTCGAGGTCGGACGTCGTGCAGGCGTCGGAGACGACGGTCACGCCGAAGCCGAGGTCAGCGGCCGCGCGCACCGTCGCGTCGACGCACATGCTGGTCATCATCCCGCAGACGACGACATGGTCGACGCCCGCCGCGCGCAGTGTCTCCTCGAGCCGAGTCTCGAGGAAGCTGTTCGGGTGAGTCTTCCGGACGACCTGCTCGCCGGCGAGTGGCGCAACACTGTCGTGGATCTCGATGCCGCGTGTGCCGGGCCGCATGAAGGCGGCATCGGGCGCATCCCAGACATGCTGGACGTGGACGAGCGGCTCCCCACTTGCGCGAAAGGCATCGAGCAGGCGCCGCACGTTCGCCGCCGCCGCCTCGGGCTCCGCGAGCGCGTGAGCACCCCCAGGGAAGTAGTCGTTCTGGACGTCCACGATGACGAGTGCGCGCGGCATGCGGGTCTCCTTCGATCAGGGATGAGCAGCGTCGAGATTCAGAGGCCTTCATGCATTTCCGGATCGCCCGGGAGGAGCGCACAAGGGCCTCTCCAAGGAATCGTAGTGAGCGCCGTCCGTTCCCGTCCTCGCCGGTGACGCCGAACTCGAGACCGACATGGAGATGGGGTCAGACCCCGGCGTGTGCTCCGTCGCGGAGCGGAGCCTGCTCCGCGCAGCAGTGACGCGCCCCGCCGCGAGCACACGAAGAAGGGGGCCCACGGGGGAAACATGGTTTCCCCCGTGAAGCGAGCAACCCGGGCGTAGCCCGGGTTGCAATGCGATGGAGGCGGCGGGTATCGAACCCGCGTCCGCAGCCGCACCGGCTGAGCGTCTACAAGCATAGGTCGCACTTTTCACGTCGTCCGGCGGCTGGAGTGCGACCGCCCTACCGCCGGACTAGCCATCCTTGCGCGTCGCACCTCGGGCGATTGGCGTTCCCTCGGTGCCGAGCCTGTTGGTTAGCGCCGCCCCGGATCACAGGCCCATCCGGAGGGGCGTCGCTGGACTACTTCCCGAAGGAGTTAGGCAGCGAGTGCGAGATCAGATTGATTCGCATTTGGTGTGTGCCGGTGGATTAACGAGGCCTACCGGCGACCTCGGCTTGCAGCTCAGACGGATGTATCGACCACGTCGAAACCAGGTCGCCCCCTTCTGTTCGGACGCTCACACTCTAGCGGCTGATCGCCTCCTCCACGGCCCGCCGCACGAGCACCTTCACGAGGTGGCGCCGGAAGTCGGCGCTCGCGTGCGTGTCGCTCGGCGGCTCCGTGCCCGCGTCGGCCGCCTCGCCGGGATCGGCTGAGCCTGCGGCCCACGCCGCCTCCGCCTGCGCCGCCCGCAGCGGCGTCGCGCCCATGTTCACGAGTGCGAGCGCGGG
>JANMWV010000570.1:0-6156 GCA_031394165.1 Actinomycetes bacterium | reverse complement strand
CGACGAGGCTGCCCAGCAGCTCGAGAACGACGGCGTGTCGGTCGAGGTGATCGACCTGCGCACGGTGATGCCGTGGGACAAGGAAGCAGTGCTCGCGTCCGTACGCAAGACGTCGAAGGTGCTCGTGTTGCACGAGGACACCCGCACCGGCGGCTTCGGCGGCGAGATCGCCGCGACGATCGCAGAGGAGGTCTTCGAGGACCTCGATGCACCGGTCCGTCGCATCGCTGCTCCGGACACGCCGGTACCGTTCGCACCGCCGCTCGAGAAGGCGTTCATCCCGCAGGTCGAAGACGTCGTGAAGGGACTCCGCGAGCTCGCGGCGTATTAGGAGGGACGCGATGGCCACGGAGACCGCAACCGACGTCGTGATGCCGCAGATGGGTGTGTCCGTCTCCGAAGGCACGGTCACGAAGTGGCTGAAGCAGGAAGGCGAGACGATCGAGGCGGACGAGCCGCTGCTCGAGATCTCGACCGACAAGGTCGACACCGAGATTCCGAGCCCGGCGTCCGGTGTCGTGACGCAGATCCTCGTGCAGGAAGGCGAGACGGTCGAGGTCGGTACGAAGCTCGCCCAAATCGGCGGCGCAGCCGCGGGAACACAGATCGGCGGCGCAGCCGGCGGCGCGCAGCCGGAGGCTGAGGCGCCCGAGGCACCGACACCGCCGCCCGAAATGCTTCCGGAGCTGGAGCCCCAGCCCGCGGCGAGCGAGCCCGCTGTCGCGCCGGCCCAGCCGCTGCAGCCGCCGTCGCCGTCCGACAACGGGAAGGCGTTCGTCTCTCCGGTCGTCGCCCGCATCGCAGCCGAGCACGGCGTCGACCCGGGCCAGGTGCCGGGCACCGGCCGCGGCGGCCGGGTCACGAAGAAGGACATTCTCGACTTCATCGCAAACCCACCCGCGGCACCCGCGCCTGTGGCGCCGACGAGCGCGGAGGCTGCGGCCAAGCCCGCCGCCGCTCCGACGCCGCCCGGAGAGGCGCAGGCCAGCGAGACCGTCGAGCCCGTGACCGCGATGCGCAGAGGCATCGCCGAGCACATGCGCCGCTCGCTCGACACGGCCGCGCACGTCACGAGCGCGATCGAGGTCGACCTGTCGCGCGTCGTCGCGGCGCGGAAGACATTGAAGAAGGAGTACGAGGCGAGCTACGGCGTCAACCCGACGTTCCTCGCGTTCGTCGCACGCGCGACCGTGCTGACACTCAAGGACTATCCGTACGTCAACGCCGAGCTGCGCGGCGACTCGATCGTCACGCGCAACTACGTCAACCTCGGCTTCGCGGTCGAGCTCGCGGACGGCAAGGGTCTGATCGTCCCCGTGCTGAAGAACGCCGAGACGATGAACCTGCTCGGCATCGCGAAGGGCATCGCCGATCTCGCAGCGCGGTCGCGCACCAAGAAGCTGATGCCGGAGGACGTGCAGGGCGGGACGTTCACGATCACGAACCCGGGCGGCTACGGCACCTTCCACGGCACGCCGGTGATCAACCAGCCGCAGTCCGCCATCCTCGGCACGTACGCGCTCGTGAAGCGGGCGGTCGTCATCCAGGACGCGCACGGCGACGACGTGATCGCGATCCGGCCGATGATGAACATCACGCTGACGTACGACCACCGGCTCGTCGACGGCGCCTACGCAGGACGGTTCCTCCGCGACCTCCGCACCCGGCTCGAGGCCTGGGAGGGCGACGGCGGCTGAGCAGTTGCCGCCCCGGTCCTCGGGGCGGAGAATCACCGTGTGAGCCTGGACGATGCCCTCGCGCTCCGCGCGCGCTGCGACTACCGCGGCGCTCTGGCGGCGCTCGCGCACGCCGACGACGCCGAGTCGCTCGTCGAGCGGTCGCGCCTGCACGAGGACTTCGGCGACTACGACGCGGCCTGGGTCGACGCGGAGCGGTCGGGCAACCGTGTCCGCATGGCGGGCGTCGCGAGTGCGCGGCGGGATCCACGCGAGGTGCTTCGCCTCCTGGACGGCGTCGAGGGGGACACGGCGATCGCCGAGCGCGCGTGGGCTCTCCAGGACCTCGCGAACCTCGACGAGAGCGAGGCCTTGCTCCGGACGGTGACCTCGGACGACGCCCGCGTGCGCTTCACCGTGCTCTCCGCGCTCGCGTCCGCGCTCCGAGCCCGCGGCCGTTACGACGAGGCCGAGCGCGCATTCCGCGGCGTGATCGCGTTCGCGGAGGAACGCTTCGGCGTCGACTCGATCGAGACAGCGGGCGCACTCAACGGGCTCGGGATGGTCTTTAAGTACGCGGGACGTTTCGACGAAGGGCTCGTCGTCTACCGGCGCTCGCTCGACATCCTCGAGCGCGCCGTGGGCTCGAGCCCCGACGTCGCGTCGCTCTACCACAACCTCGGCGGCCTCGAGCACGCGCGGCGGAACTTCGAGGACGCCGAGCCGTACGCGCGCCGATCCGTCGAGCTGCGCCGCGAGCGGGCGGGGCCGGACGACCCGGCGGTCGCCGAGGACGAGGCGGCGTGGGCGCCGATCCTGCTGGCGCTGGGCCGCAGCGAGGAGGCCGAGGCGGTGCTCCGCCACGCGATCGGCGTCCTCGAGGAGGCGCTCGGCGAGGATCATCCCGAAGTCGCCGGAGCGTGGAACAACCTCGCCTCCGCGCTCCAGAAGCGGGGCGCGCTCGACGAAGCGAAGGAGGCCTACGAACGGGCGCTGGCGGCGAAGGAACGGATCGTCGGCGCCGAGCACCCCTCCATCGCGATCACGCTGAACAACCTCGGCGTGAACGCGCGCAAGCGCGAGCAGCTCGTCGAGGCGGAGGCGCACTACCGGCGTGCGCTCGAGATCCTCGACGGCCGGGTCGAGCCGGATCACCCCAACCGGCTGCTCGCGCTCGGCAACTACGCGAAGCTCCTCCGCTCCCTGGGGCGGGACCGGGAGGCGGAAGAGCTCGAACGGCGGCGGGAAGAAGCGGCGGCGCTGGGCCCTCGAGAGAACACCGCGAATCCCACGTAGATGGGGCTCGTCCCGAGGTTGCCGCGCCGCGCGTGGGTCGTCCTGAGCGGCGACCTGCTGTCCGCGATCGGCAGCGGGATGACGATGCCCTTCTTCATTCTCTACCTGCACCGCGTCCGCGGCATCGACCTCACACTCGCCGGGCTGGTCCTCGCGACCGTCGCCGTCGCGAGCTTCGCCGGCAACGTGATCGGCGGCTCGCTCGCGGACCGCGCCGGCCCACGGCGTGCGCTGATGGTCGGGCTCTGCGCCGGCACGGGCGGGGCGGGATGGTTCGCGTTCGTCCACTCCCCGGCCGCGGCGTTCGGCGCCGCTGCGGTGATCGGCCTCGGCGCCTCGATCTCGTGGCCGGCGCTGGATTCGCTGCTTGCCTCGACCGTGAGCGAGTCGCAGCGCTCGAGTGTCTTCGCGATGCGGCACGCGACGCTGAACGTCGGCTTCGGGACGGGGGCGGTCATCGCCGCGTCGATCGTCGACTTCGCTTCCCCGCCCACGTTCCAGCTGCTCTACCTCGTCGACGCGGCGACGTTTCTCGCGGTCGTGCCGCTGCTCGCCGTGCTGCGCGGCGTTGGCGATCGTGTCGTGTTGGAGGAACCCACACGGGGTGGCTATCGCGAGGTGCTCGCCGACCGAGCGTTCCTCGCCGTGTGGGCGATCACGGCACTGCTCGTCGTCGTCGGCTACTCGCAGTACGAGGCGGCGCTGCCGCCGTACGCGACGAGCACCGGCGGCGTCTCGGCGCACGGGCTCGGCTTCGTCTTCGCCGCGAACACGTTCGCCGTGGCGGCGTTGCAGCTCGTCGTGCTGCGCGTCCTGGCGGGACGGCGGCGGACGAGTGCGCTCTTCGCCGCGTCGCTCGCCATGGGCGCCGCCTGGTGCCTTGCGATCGTCGCGGCGCACGTCGGCGGTGGCAGCCCGGCGATCGTCGGGTTCGCGTGCGCGATGACAGTGCTCGCGCTGGCGGAGACGCTGTTGTCGCCTGCGCTCGCCCCGATCGTCAACGACCTCGCGCCAGAGCGCCTCCGCGGCCGCTACAACGGCACCTTCGTCCTCGCCTACACGACCGGCTTCACGATCGGCCCGGCGCTCGCCGGCGGCGGACTGAAGGTCGGCGACGGCACGCCGTACTTCGCGCTGCTCGTGGCCGGCTGCGCCGCGGCGGCGGTCGGCTCGCTGGCCCTGCGCCGGCGGCTGCCGCCGGCAGTCGACGTCGTCGGCGATCATCGGTTGCGTGACGACGGGAAGAATCCCGCCGCGGCGGCCGTCTAGGAGAGACGGGCATTCGACGAAAGCAAAGGAGACGACCATGGGCAGGCGCAGCAACGAGGTCGAGGCACACGGGGTCAGCCTGAACACGAACGAGTCCGTGGAAGCCGACGAGGCGCGGAAGAAGCTCGCCTCCAACACGAACGAGGACGCGCTCGAGGAGGACGAGGTCGAGGCGCACGGTGTCCAGGCCAACACGAACGAGGACGCGGCCGACGACGACACCGAGGCGCACAGCCGCGACGGCTGGGGCTCCAACACGAACGAGACGGCCGAGATCGACGAGAGCTAGGCCACTGAAGCTTCGAGCCGCCGCGGCTACGCTTCGGGCGTGAGTCGCGGCGCCTATCTGATGCAGCTGGGCCGGGTCCCGTACCAGGAGGCGTGGGATCTCCAACGCTCGCTCGCCGGCGCCGTCTCGCAGGGCGCGATCCCCGACATCGTGTTGCTGCTCGAGCATCCGCCGGTCGTGACGCTCGGCCGGCGTACCGACGAGGGCGTCGAGCTGCACGTCCCGGACGGCGCGGACGTCGAGATCGTCGAGACGAACCGCGGCGGCAAGTCGACGTTCCACGGGCCTGGGCAGCTCGTCTGCTACCCGATCCTCGACCTGAAGCGTCACGGACGCGACGTGAAGCAGTACGTGCGCAAGCTCGAGACTGCGCTTATTCAAACGGTTTCACCGTTTGGATTGAAAGGCGAAAGGGTGGAGGGGTTGACGGGCGTTTGGTTGACGCCGCCTCCGCGCAAGCTCGCGTCGATCGGCGTGCACGTGTCGCGCTGGGTGACGACGCACGGCTACGCACTGAACGTCGACCTCGACCCCGCGCCCTTCACCGACTGGATCACGGCGTGCGGGCTCGAGGACGCGACGTTCACGACCGTCGCGCGCGAAATCGGACGAACGGTCACCGTCGACGAGGTGCGGCCGCACGCGATCGCCGCGCTCGAAGAGGTCTTCGGGCTCGAGCTCGAGCCGCTACCCGCCGAGGACGGCGCCGGGCTGTGGTCCCAGCCCGTCCACAGCGAGCTCGCCTCGCGCTAGCCGCGCGGCGGGCGCAACCCGTCGAGGATCACGTCCGGGTACACGCTCGCGGTCGGTAGGAGCGACAGCACGTCGTCGGCCGTGAGGCCCTGGCGCAGCGCGCCCGCAGCCTGCGCATGCTCGACGAGCCGCTGTACCGACTCGACGAGCGCGCCAACCGACGGCGTGTGCTCGCAGCGCTTCACCGCGTCGATGAGCGCGCGATTGCGCGCGTAGGCGTCGGCACCCTGCCGCATGAAGCGCTCGAAGCCCTCGCCCACGTCACCATGCAGCGCGTCGTCAGCGAGGATCACGAGCTCGCGCATCTGAACCTCGAGCACCGCAACGAGCAGCGCGTCCTTCGTCGGGAAGCGACGGAAGACCGTGCCGTGCCCGACGCCGGCGCGGCGCGCGATCTCGTCGACGCTCGCGTCGACGCCCTGCTCGGCGAAGCACTCGGCCGCGGCGCCGAGCAAGGCGTCGAGATTGCGCTGCGCGTCGGCGCGGAGCGTCATGCCGCGGCCGTGGCCACTTCCGCTCCCGCCTGCGCCTCCTGCTCGATCCGTACGACGTCGCGCTGCCGCAACATCGCCACGAGCGCGGCGAGGCCGGCGAGGACGAACGCCGCACTGCCGGCGAACGCCCAGTGGAAGCCCTTCACGAGCTGAGCCGGCGAATCGCCGTGCATCCGGCTCGCCGCGATCGTCGAGAGGATCGCGAGACCGAGCGCGCCGCCCACCTGCTGCGACGTGTTGAAGAGCCCGGACGCAAGACCCTGGTCCTCGTCCTCGAGACCCGTCGTCGCGACGAGCGTCAGCGGCACGAACACGCCACCCAGGCCGAGCGACGACACCAGGAGGGCCGGAAGCACGTTCGCGGCGTACGAGCCGTGAA
>JANMWV010000275.1:0-23718 GCA_031394165.1 Actinomycetes bacterium | reverse complement strand
GCTTACAGAGGCGTGTGCAAGTGTGCACACGCCCACGTCCCATGTGCACACATGTGCGTTTGACACTCAGCGTCCGGCGTCGAACGGCTCCGCGGGCGGGCCGTTATCGAGCAGACCACGGACGAGCTCTGCGAGCCGGCGCGGCCCGGTGATCACGGCCTCCACCTCGCCGAGTGTGAACCAGCGCGCCTCGTGTACGCCCTCCGCCGCGAGCTCGGCCTCGCTGAAGGTCGGCGCGAGCTCGAATGCGCCCGTGCGCACAAGATAGTGCCGCTCCAGTTGGCCGCCCCAGCGGGTCGGATCGACGTGGAAGTGCTGTCGCGTCCAGAGCAGCGGGCCGAGCTCGAACTCGCGCAGCCCCACCTCCTCTTCCAGCTCGCGTGACAGGGCCTCTGCGTCGCTCTCCCCCTCGTCGACGCCGCCACCCGGCGTCGCCCACCAGCTGCCCATCACGTCCTCGAAGCGAACGAGCAGGATCCGGTCGGCGGGATCGAGCACGACGGCGCGGACGCCGCGGCGCGGCGGTAGCCCTCGCACCCGCGCCGAGAGCTCGAAGAACCAGTGCGCCCGGTCCCACCACGGCACTGCCGCGTTCGCAGGCGACGTCGACGGCAGGACGAACAGCCGCGTCTCGTGGAGTGTGCGCTCCTGCAGGCCGAGCTCGGGCCGCTCGTTGAACGTGCCGCGGTACGCCTCCTTGCCCACGAAGCCGAGCCAGCGCGGACGGAGTTCGCGGGCGATCGCTTCGAGCCGCTCGGCCGAGCCGGCGAAATCCTCGCGCCGCAGGTCGCCCGAGCCGGGCGTGGTGCGATACGCCGCGTTCGTGACGCCGATGCCTTCCTGCAGCAACTCGAACTGCTCGGACGGGTCGTAGAGCCGCGACGTGAAGTGCGCCGCGTGCAACAGCCGCCAGAAGTCGTTGCGCGGATTGGCGAAGTGCGCGTTCGAGGCCGCAGACACCCGACCCGGGTTGATCCCGCAGAAGACGACGTCGAGCCCCGCCGCCAGGACGTCGGGGACGTCGCTCGGAGTGCTCGTCGCTACGCGGCCTCGGCCTCGTCGGCGACGCGTCCGTCGATCCGTTCCTCGAGAAGTCTGCGAATGTCCTCGCCGGAGACGGTCGTGGGGAAGCGTGGCCGGCGGGGCTCGAGACGCACGATCGAGACGGTCGGATCCCAGGCCCCGTAACACCGGGCCCAGCATTCCGCTTCGGTCAGCGTTCTGAGGCGCCGCACTCCCAGGAGGCTACGGATCCGTCCGGACGGCATCTGCAACGATTGGCACCAATGGTGGTCAAGCCGAAGGAGTTCCGGTACGCGGTCGACCTCTCCGAGGGCGACGTCGTCCGCACCGAGGACGGCACGCCGCTCGGCAACGGTCCCGAGTGGACGCCCGAGCACCTGCTCCTTGCAGCGCTTTTACGCTGCTCGCTGACGAGCTTCCGCTACCACGCGAAGCGCGCCGGGATCGAGGTCGAGAGCGCGACCGGCTCAGCGAAGGCGCTGTTCACGCAGCGTGAGAGCGACGGCCGTTTCGCGATCGCCGAGGCCGAGGTCGAGCTCGCGGTGAGGCTCGTGCCTCAGCCGGGGGACGCAGAGCTGGCCGAATTGCTCGAGAAAGCCGAGCGCGACTGCTTCATCGGCGCGTCGCTCACGGTCAAGCCGCTGTACCGCTGGACCGCCTAGCCCTGCTCCAGCGGCGCCATCGTCAGACCAAGCCCCTTGAGCTGCTCCCAATAGAGCTCCGCCTGCTCCTGGTGGCCCGACCACACGATCGCGAGCCCCGTCCGATCGATGCTGTCCGCGAGCCGCATGCCCTTGTCATAGTCGATTCCGGGCAAGACGGACGAGAGCGCGAACGCAACTCCCTCGAACGTGTTGTGGTTGTCGTTCAGCACGATCACGAGCCAGGGCCGGTCGAGGCCGTACTCGTTGCCGGTGTCGAGGCGCTCCTGCGGGGGTGACAGCGTGCTCACAGCGCCCCAGACTAATTCGACACCGCGGTAGTGCGGTAGCGTCCGTACCGATGAGCACCGTGGCCCTCGACGTCGGCGCCGTGCGCGCTCGCTTCACGGCGCTTCAGAAGCCAACCGCCTTCTTCGACGGACCTGGCGGCACGCAGTGCCCCGATGCCGTGATCGAGGCGATCGCCGGCTACCTGCGGGAGTCGAACGCGAACCTCGGCGGACCGTTCGACACGAGCCGCCGCAGCGACGCGCTGCTCGCGCAGGCGCACCTCGCCGCCGCGGCGTTCCTGTGCTGCGAGCCGGGCGAGGCGATCTTCGGCCAGAACATGACGACGCTCAACTTCATGCTCACGCGCACGCTCGGCCGCACGCTGAGCGCGGGCGACGAGATTCTCGTCACGCGCCTCGACCACGACGGCAACGTCGCGCCGTGGCTGGAGCTCGCGCACGACCTCGACCTGAAGGTCGGCTTCGTCGACCTGCACGACGACACGACCCTGGACATCGACGATCTCGAGCGGCAGCTCACCAGCCGCACGCGCGTGGTCGCGTTCCCGCTCGCGTCCAACGCGGTCGGCACGCTCACGGACGCACAGCGCATCGTGGAGCTCACGCACGACGCCGGCGCGCTCGCGTGGGCGGACGCCGTGCACTTCGCCCCGCACGGGCCGATCGACGTGGAGTCGCTCGGCGTCGATGTCCTCCTCTGCTCGCCGTACAAGTTCTTCGGGCCGCATCTCGGGCTCGCGTACGGCCGCAGCGAACTGCTCGAGTCGTGGCGTCCGTACAAGGTGCGCCCGGCCGACATGCTGCCGCTCGCCAACCGCTTCGAGACCGGCACTCTCGCCCACGAGCTGCTGGCCGGGTTCGTCGCCGCCGTCGAGTACATCGACTCGATCGGGTGGACGGCGATCCAGGCCCAGGAGCGGGCGCTCGGACTGCAGTTTCTCGAGCGCGCGCCCGACAACGTCAGGCTCTACGGCGTGCCCTCCATCGACGGCCGTGTGCCGACGTTCGCGTTCACGGTCGAGGATCACTCGCCGCGCGCCGTCGCGGAGCACCTCGGCGAGCGAGACATCGCCGTCTGGAACGGCAACTACTACGCGGTCGAGGTGATGGAGCGGCTCGGGCTCGGCGCCGAGGGAGCCGTCCGCGTCGGCTTCGTGCACTACAACACCGCGGCCGAGGTCGACCGGCTGGTCGACGCGCTGCGGGAGTTGAGAGAGACTTGAGCGACGTCGTCGAGCTCCTGCGCGACCTGATCCGGTTCGACACGACGAATCCGCCCGGCAACGAGGGCGAGTGCATCGCGTACGTGCAGCAGCTCCTCACCGACGCCGGCGTCGAGTCGCACATCGTCGCGAAGGACAGCGCGCGACCGAACCTGATCGCACGCATCCCCGGCGCAGGCGAGGCGCCGCCGCTCCTGCTCTACGGCCACGTCGACGTCGTGCAGACCGCCGGCCAGCAGTGGACGCACGCGCCGTTCGGCGCAGAGCTCGTCGACGGCGTCGTCTGGGGCCGCGGCGCGCTCGACATGAAGGGCGGCGTCGCGATGCACGTGGACGCGTTCCTGCGCGCCGCGCGCGGCGAGCTGAAACCTCGCGGCGACCTGATCCTCGCGGTCCTGAGCGACGAGGAGAACGGCGGTGACTTCGGTGCGAAGTACCTCGTCGAGGAGCACGCCGGCCTGTTCGAGGGCATACGACATTCGCTCGGCGAGTTCGGCGGCGCGACCGTGCATCTCGGCGGCAAGCGCTTCTATCCGATTCAGGTCGCGGAGAAGCAAATCTGCTGGCTGCGCGGCGTCGTGCGCGGTCCCGGCGGACACGGCGCGCTCGGCGTGCGCGGCAGTGCGATGGCGAAGCTCGGGAAGATCCTGCAGACGCTCGACAAGCGCGGACTGCCGGTGCACGTGACGCCGGTCGCGCGCGCCTGGCTCGAAGGCATGGCGGCCGAGCTACCGCGACCGCAGTCGCTGCTGCTTCGCTCCCTGCTCGATCCGCGCCTCGCCGAGGCGACGCTGCGCGTCGCGCGCATCGAGCAGCTGCGGATCATCGAGCGCGCGCTGCGCAACACCGTCAGCGTCACGATCGTGCACGCGGGCAACAAGATCAACGTCATTCCCGCGGAGGTCGAGCTCGAGCTCGACGGCCGCACGCTCCCGGGGTTCGGCCCCGACGACCTGATCCGCGAAATCCACAACCTCGTCGGGCCCGACCTCGAGCTCGAGCTCGTGCGCCACGACGCGACGCCGGCCGAGCCCGACCTGACGTGGCTCGACGGGCTCGGCGCCATCCTGCGCGAGCTCGACCCCGGTGCGATCCCGGTGCCGATGCTCCAGGTCGGCGTCACCGACGGCCGCTTCTTCGCGCGCCTCGGCATCCAGACGTACGGCTTCCTTCCGCTCAACCTGCCGCAGGACTTCGAGTTCACGAAGCTCATCCACGCCGCCGACGAGCGCGTGCCCGCCGACGCGCTGCGCTTCGGCGCCGAGGCGGTCGGGCGCGCCGTCGAACGGTACGCAGGATGAAGCTGCTCGTTCTCGGAGGAACGAAGTTTCTCGGCCGCCACACCGTCGATGCCGCGCTCGCCGCAGGGCATGACGTGACGATCTTCACGCGCGGGCAGACGAACGCCGACCTGTATCCGGACGTCGAGCGTCTCACCGGCGACCGCGACGGCGATCTTGGCGCACTCGAGGGGCGCACGTGGGACGGCGTGGTCGACACCTCGGGCTACGTGCCGCGTGTGCTGCGGCAGTCGGTCGAGCTGCTGCGCGACGCCGTCGGCCGCTACGTCTTCGTGTCGAGCATCTCGGTGTACGCCGACTTCTCGCAACCGCTCGACGAGAGCTCGACCGTCGCCGAGCTCGAGGATCCGGCCACCGAGGAGATCATTGAGCACTACGGCGCCCTGAAAGCGGCATGCGAGACGGTCGTCGACGAGGTGTACGGCGACCGCGGCGCGAACGTGCGCGCCGGCCTGCTCGTCGGGCCGTACGACCCGACCGACCGCTTCACATACTGGCCGCGGCGCCTCGCCGCCGGCGGCGACGTGCTCGGCCCCGGCAGCCCCGACGCGCCGGTGCAGTTCGTCGACGCACGCGATCTCGGCGCCTGGCTCGTGAAGCTCGCGCTCGCAGGCCCGGGCGGCGTGTTCAACGCGACCGGCCCGGCCGGGCGCTTGACGTTCCGCGAGCTGCTCGACCGCGCCGCCGCCGCGCTCGGCTCCGACGCGAGCGTGATCTGGGTCGACGAGCAGAGGGTGCTCGACGCGGACATCGAGGGCTGGACGGAGCTACCGCTCTGGCTACCCGGCGACAAGTACGCGGGAATGGCGCAGGCCGACACGCACCGGGCGCGCGACGCCGGGCTGACGTTCCGCCCGCTCGAGCAGACCGTCGTCGACACGCTCGCGTGGGACCGCACCGTCGAGGGCGACCGCCCGACGCTCACGCGCGAGAAGGAACGCCGCGCACTGGACGCGACCTGATGGCAGAGCGAGGCGACGTCTCGGAGCATCTGCGCGTGAAGCGCGAGCCACAGCGCGGCGTCTACAACCGCGAGACGATCGACGCGATCCTCGACGAGGCGCTCGTCTGCCATCTCGGCTTCGCCGTCGACGGACAGCCGTACGTGATTCCAACGCTGCACGCCCGGGTCGGCGACCTGCTGTACGTGCACGGTTCCGCTGCGAGCAGGATGCTCCGCCACGCGGCGTCGGACGCGCGCATCTGCGTCACGGTCACGCTGCTCGACGGGCTCGTGCTCGCGCGCTCGGTCTTCAATCACTCGATCGACTACCGGTCGGTCGTCGTCCTCGGCACGCCCACGCTCGTCGAAGCCGCCGACGAGAAGCGCGAGGCGCTGCGCGCCTTCACCGAGCACGTCGCACCGGGGCGGTGGGACGAGGCGCGGCAGCCGACCGAGCAGGAGCTGAAGGCGACCTGGATCCTCTCCATCCCGCTCGACGAGGCATCCGCCAAGGTTCGCACCGGGCCGCCCGAGGACGAGCCCGAGGACCTGGACCTGCCGGTCTGGGCCGGCGTCGTGCCGATCCATCTCGCCGCCGAGCCGTCGGAGTACGACTGGCGCCGCGTACGCGACGGCCGCGTCGTCGCGCCGTAGACGCCCGCTAGGATCGGCGCATGAGCACGTTCGAGCGCCACACACTCGACAACGGTCTGCGCGTTCTGACGTCGAATCTCGAGCACGCGCAGTCGGTGACGTGCATGGTAATGCTCGCCGCAGGCTCCCGCTACGAGACCGCCGGTACAAACGGCATCGCGCACTTCTCGGAGCACATGTTCTTCAAGGGAACGGAGCGGCGCCCGAGCGCACGCGACATTGCAGGTGAGGTGGACTCGATCGGAGGCGAGTTCAACGCCTTCACCGGCAAGGAGTACACCGCCTACTACGTGAAGTGTGCGGCCGAGCACCGCGACGTCGCACTCGACGTGCTCGCCGACATGCTGCGCAACTCGCGCTTCGACCCCGAGGAGATCGAGCGCGAGAAGGGCGTGATCATCGAGGAGATGAACATGTACTTCGACACGCCGCGCGACTACATCGGCGGCGTGTACGAAGACCTCATGTACGGCGACCAGCCGCTCGGGTGGGACATCATCGGCCGCAAGGAGACCGTGCGCGAGGCGACCCGCGAGACGTTCATGGACTACCTCGACCGCTGGTACAAGCCACCGCGGATGGTCGTCGGCATCGGCGGCAAGATCGGCGACGACGCACTCGAGCGCGCGACGGAGCTGTTCGGGGACCTGCCGGGCGCCGAGACCGGAGCTCCCGAACCGACGCGCGAGCACCAGAACGGGCGTGTGCGCGTGTTCACGAAACAGTCCGACCAGGCGCACCTCATCCTCGGCGTGCCGAGCTATCCGATCGAGCATCCCGACCGCTACCCGTTGCAGATGGTCGCCGCCGTGCTCGGCGGCGGCATGTCGTCGCGCCTCTTCACCGAGGTGCGTGAGCGGCGCGGGCTCGCGTATTACGTCTTCGGGCTCAACCACAGCTACACCGATGCAGGCTCGCTCTATTCGCAGGCAGGCGTCGACATCAACCGCATCGACGAAGCGGTGACGACGATCGCAGCGGAGCTGCGGAAGATCGCCGCGGAGCCCGTTCCATCCGACGAGCTCGAGAAGGCGCGCAACTTCACGAAGGGTCGCTTCGTCCTCCAGCTCGAGAGCCCGCAGGGACTGATGCTCTTCGGGATGCGGAAGGAAGTGCTCGAAGGCCGCGCGCCCGATCCGGAAGAAGTGCTCGCGGGCGTCGACGCAGTCACGGGTGGCGACGTGCAGCGCGTCGCGCGCGACCTGATCGCGGACGAGAAGCTACGGCTGGCGCTCATCGGCCCGTTCGACGACGCCGAGCACTTCGAGAGCCTGCTGTAGACGGAACAGGACCGGGCGCCTCGCGGCGCCCGGTTTGTTCTCATTCGGAAGGAGCGACAGCCGTTGTGTTGCCCGGTCGGCGGTTCGGTTAGCACCTAGCCCGATTCGTGCCCGCCCGTCAGAGTGCTTTCAACCCGGCACGGTCTGTCTCTCGGCCGTTCTTCTATCAGTCTTCGCGGACGGAACGGTTGCCCCTGCGTTTCGGTTACGTGACGATCGTCGCGAGATCCGTCTTAAGCAGCGCCCGGTCGTCCTCGTCGGCGATCGCCGCCGCGCCGGCACGGCCGAGCTCGAGATAGCGCATCGTCTCGGCGGCGTGCCCGGCGGTGGCATGCGCGCGTGCGAGCGCCTCGTACGCGAACGGCAGATCCCATTCCTCGAGCGCCTCCGGCGCGGCTTCGCAGATCTCGAGGCAGCGCTGCGCGTGATGCAACGCGGGCTCTGCGCGACCGAGGATCGCGTAGACGCGCGAGCACTGCCATTCGCTGCGGGCGCGATTCGCCTGCGTGCCGACGCGCAGCCAGTGATACGCCGAGGCGTGCGCGCAGTGCAGCAGCTCGTCGTCGTCCTCTGGTGTTCGGCCGCTCTTCTCCATCAGCGTCCATGCCTTGTTGAAGAGGTCGACACCGAGCCGGCGTTGCGCTTCGTTGTCGAGAGCCTCCGTCGGTGTGCCCATCACGGTCTCCTTTCCGTCGAGCAGCGGTTGTAGCTCCTGCAGGATGGCGAGCGGCCGATCGTCATCAGGGACGATGTCTCCAGGGACTCCATCGCGTTCCAGCATCGTGCCTCCCCCAGCAGGAGAGTCAAGATTCGCCGGACGACTCTTCTTCCGCCCGGTGCTGGATCTCCGACACGACGGTAGGGTCGGCGAGCGTCGTCGTGTCGCCGAGCGGCCGATTCTCCGCCACGTCGCGGAGCAGGCGGCGCATGATCTTGCCGCTGCGCGTCTTCGGCAGCTCCGGCGTGAAGACGATGTTCGCAGGCTTCGCGATCGCGCCGATCTTCTTCGCCACATGGTCGCGCAGCTCTTGCATCTTCTCCACCGACGGCTGCGCGCTCGCCTTCAGCGTCACGTACGCCACGATCGCCTCGCCGGTCGTGTCGTCCTTGCGCGACGTGACGGCAGCCTCGGCGACGTCGTGGTGGTCGACGAGCGCGGACTCCACCTCGATCGTCGAGATGCGATGGCCCGAGACGTTCATCACGTCGTCGACGCGCCCGAGCAGCCAGAAGTCGCCGTCGCGGTCGATCCGCGCGCCGTCGCCCGCGAAGTACGCGTTTTCGTACTTCGACCAGTACGTCTGCTCGTAGCGTTTCGGGTTCTTGAAGATGCCGCGCAGCATCGCCGGCCACGGGCGCTTCAGCACGAGATAACCGCCGCCGCCGGGACCGACCTCGTTGCCACGCTCGTCGAACACGCCCGCGTCGATGCCCGGAAACGGCTTCGTCGCCGAGCCGGGCTTCGTCGTCGTGATGCCCGGCAGCGGCGTGATCAGGATCATCCCGGTCTCGGTCTGCCACCAGGTGTCGACGATCGGCGTGCGGTCGCCGCCGATGTGCTCGCGGTACCAGATCCACGCCTCCGGGTTGATCGGCTCGCCCACCGACCCGAGCAGGCGCAACGACGAGAGGTCGTGCTTCTGCGCGTGCTCCGGCCCCCACTTCATGTGCGCGCGGATCGCGGTCGGCGCCGTGTAGAGGATCGTCACGCCGTAGCGCTCGACGATCTCCCACCAGCGGTCCTTGTCCGGGTAGTCGGGCGTGCCCTCGTACAACACGGACGTCGCGCCGTTGCAGAGCGGCCCGTAGACGATGTAGCTGTGTCCCGTGATCCAGCCGATGTCGGCGGCGCACCAGTAGACGTCGGTTTCGGGCTTCAGGTCGAAGATGTAGTGGTGCGTCGTCGCGACGCCGCAGAGGTAGCCGCCCGTCGTGTGGACGATCCCTTTCGGCTTCGCGGTCGTGCCGCTCGTGTACATGAGGAACAGCAGGTCTTCGCTGTCCATCGGCTCGCACGGGCACGTCGCGGGATCGTCGGACTCGCCAGCCTCGAGCTCGTGCCACCAGTGGTCGCGCCCTTCCTGCATCGGGACGTCGTTGCCGGTGCGACGGAGCACGACGCTCGCACGGATTCCGGGCGCAGCTCCCATCGCCTCGTCGGCGACCTTCTTCAGCGGCACGGTCGAGCCGCGCCGCCACGCCTCGTCCTGCGTGATCAGCACCTCGCACTCCATGTCGTTCGCGCGATCCGACAACGAGTCCGCGGAGAAGCCGCCGAAGACGACGGTGTGCGGCGCGCCGAGCCGCGTGCACGCGAGCATCGCGACCGGCAGCTCGGGAACCATGCCCATGTAGATCGCGACCGGCGTTCCCTTGCGCACCCCGAGCTTCTTCAGCGCATTCGCAAAGCGGACGACGGAGCGCTGCAAATCCGCATACGAGATTGCACGCAACTCGTTTGGCGGCTCGCCTTCCCAGTGGTACGCGATCTTCCTCCCGTTCCCGGCCTCGACGTGGCGGTCGACACAGTTGAAGCAGACGTTGAGCGTGCCGCCGAGGAACCACTTCGCATACGGCGGCTTCCACTCGAACAGCTCCGTGAACGGCTCGAACCACGAAAGGCGCTCACGCCCCTCGCGCTCCCAGAACGCCTCGAACGGTTCGTCGTAGATCGCCGGCTGCGCGTTCGCACCGCGCGCGAACTCCTCCGTCGGCGGATAGCGCCGCTCCTCGAGGAGCATCGTCTCGATTGCATGATCTGGCGCGTGCTCTCGCTCGGTCACCGCGTCGATCCTATAGTTGCCGCCGAATGGCGATCTTCAGAGCCGACGAGGAGGGGCGCGTGCGCGAGCTGCTCGACGCGCTCGAACGCCCCGTCGAGCTCCTCGTCGCGCACGGCCCGGAGGAGACGCCGCTGCCGGGTGCGCGCGACGTCGACTTCGGCGCCGAGACGGAGCGGATCGTCGAGGGGATCGCGGCGCTCTCCGAACGAGTGACCTTCCGCGTCGAGGACGAGCCGCCGGGCTTCGAGCGCTACCCGGCTATCGCGGTGCTGCCGGATGGCGAGGACGTGGGCGTGCGCTACTACGGGCTGCCGTGGGGCTACGAGCTCGCGTCGCTGATCGGCGGGGTGATCGAGGCGGGCCGGCGGGTACCGTCGCTGAAGGCAGAGTCGCTCGAGCGGCTCGCGGCGCTCGACCGCGACCTCCTGATCGACGTCTTCGTCACACCGACCTGACCCCATTGCCCGCCGGCCGTGCTGCTGGCGTACAAGACGGCCCTCGCCTCACCCCGCATCCGCGCCTCGGCGATCGAGGCGACCGAGTTCCCCACGCTCGCCGACTCGATGGACGTCTGGTCGGTGCCGAGGATCGTCGTCAACGGCGTCCCGCAGTGGGACGGCTCCGTGCCTGAGAGCGTCTTCCTCGACCGGATCCTGGCACCCGCGTTCGAGTAGGGGTCCATGGGTAGATTCCGGGGGTGACCGAGCCGCTCGACCGCGCCCAGGAGCTCTTCTCGCTCTTCGAGGCAGAGCTGCGCGCCGAGCTGCCCACGGGCGCCGACCTTTTCGACGCGCACGTCCACCTCGGCAACGACATCGACGGGATGGTCGGCAGCTACGAGGAGCTCGAAGCGGCGATGGACCGCTACGGCGTGTCGCGCTGCTTCATGTTCTGCCTCGACGAGCCCGACCGGCATCCCGGTTTCCGGGCTGCCAACGACCGGACGCTCGAGTTCGGCGCGCGCTCGAAGGGCCGGATGATCCCCTTCGTCCGCCTCGACCTGACGGAGTCGCCGATCGAGGAGGCGACGCGCTGCCTCGACCGCGGCGCACGCGGGATCAAGCTGCACCCGCGCGCCCAGAAGTTCGACCTCGACGACGGCCGCCTGGCTCCGGTGTTCGCGATCGCAGCCGAACGGCGGGTGCCGATCCTCATCCACGGCGGGCGGGGGCTGCCGCCGATCGCCGACCACCTGCACAAGCTCCTCGACAGGTATCCGGACGCGCAGCTGATCATCGCGCACGCCGGCATCGCCGACCTCGCCGGGCTCGCCGGTCACTTCGCCGGCCGCGCGGGCGTGTTCTTCGACACGTCGGTGTGGAGCCCGATCGACCTGCTGTGTTTCTACCGGCTCGTGCCGCCCGAGCAGATCGTCTACGCGTCGGACTACCCGTACGGACAGCAGCCGGCGTCATTGCTGATCGCGCTGCGCACCGCACGCGCCGCCGGCTTCACGGAGGAGCAGATCCTCCAGATGCTCGGCCCGAACGCGAGCCGCATCGCCGACGGCGAGCCGCCGCTCGAGCCATCGAAGCCGCAGGGCGCGGACGTGCTCACGCAGCCGATGACGCTCGCGCGCATCCATCAGTACCTCTCGATGGTGATGCCGCTGCTCTACGCGCGCCAGCAGGACACCTTCGGCGCGCTCGGCCTCGCGATCAACGCCTGCTCCGAGCCAAACGGCCACGTCAAGGAGCTCGCGCAGATCCACGAGCTGCTGGTCGCCGCGCGAGATCTCTGGCGCACGCTGCCCGGGGCCGCCGACGAGACCGAGGCGCGAATGGTCGCGCGCACCACGTCGCGGCTCGTGCACCTCGCCGACATCGTGGCGGTGACGACAAGTGCGTGAGGTCGAGCTGATCGTCAACGGACAGACCTACTCGGCGTACGCGCCCGTCGGCATGAGCCTCGCGCAGCTGCTGCGCGAGGAGCTCGGCTTCACCGGCACGAAGATCGCGTGCAACGAGGGCCACTGCGGTGCGTGCACCGTGCAGGTCGACGGTGTGCCGGTGCTCTCGTGCATCACGCTGGCGCACAACGTCACGGGCGAGATCACGACGATCGAAGGGCTGCGCGACCACCCGCTCGTCGAGGCCTTCATCCGCACCGACGCCGTGCAGTGCGGCTTCTGCACGCCGGGGCAGGTCGTCTCCGCGGCGGCGCTCGTCGCGGCGACACCCGATCCGACCGTCGAGGAGATCCGGCACCAGATGGCCGGGAACATCTGCCGTTGCGGCACGTATCCGCGAATCGAGGAGGCAATCCAGACGTGGCGAGGCTGATCCGCACCGAGAAAGAGGTCGAGGGCCGCTTCGAGGAGATGTGGCTCGTCGTCGAGGAGGATCCGCTGCAGCAGTGGCCCGCCGGCCCACAGTCGGTCGTCGGCCGTCCGGCCACGCGCCAGGACGCGCCCGAGCGCGTGCGCGGCGAGGCCCGCTTCACCGCCGACATCCAGCTCCCGGGAATGCTGCACACGGCCGTGCTGCGCTCGTGGCACGCGCATGCGCGCGTGCAGCACATCGATCTGGCGCCGGCGCTCGCGCTGCCGGGTGTGCGCGGTGCGCTCGGCCCCGGTGACGCCGCCGGCCTCGAGCAGGAGCCCGGCTACATGGGCGCCGCGGTCGCGGCCGTCGCTGCCGATACGTACGCGCAGGCCCGCAAAGCGGTCGCGGCGATCGCGATCGAATGGGAGCTGCTCGACGTCGTGCTCGACCCGGAGGAGGCGGTCGCCCGCAAGCAGTTCACCACCGATCCCGTCGAGTACGCGCGCGGCGACTTCGAGCAGGCGCTTGCGCAGGCCGACGTCGTCGTCGAGGGCACCTATCGCACGGCGGTCGTGCTGCACAACTCGATGGAGACGCACCAGGCCGTGTGTGACTGGGTCGGCGACACGCTCAACGTCTACATCTCGACGCAGTACATCTGGGGGATCCGCGACGAGGTGGCCGAGGCCCTCGGCATCCCGGGTGACAAGGTGCGGGTCGTCTGCGAGTACATGGGCGGCGGGTTCGGCTCGAAGAACGAGCCGGGCGAGTACACGTTCATCGCCGCAGAGCTCGCGAAGCGCACGGGGCGCCCGGTGCGCTGCGCGCTGACACGCCGCGAGGAGAACATCGCCGCCGGCAACCGCAACGCGACCATCCAGAAGCTGACCGTCGGCGCGCGCAGGGACGGCACCCTCGTCGCGCTCGGCGGCGAGTTCGTCAACGCGGTCGGCTGGTCGGGCTGGTCGGCTACGACGAGCGGCCCGATGCAGATGCTCTACGCCTGTGACAACGTGCGCACGCTGACCTACGCCGCCCGGATCAACACGCCGCCGATGAAGGCGTTCCGCGCTCCCGGCTTCGTCGAAGGCACGTTCGGCCTCGAGAGCCTCATCGACGAGCTGGCGGCGAAGCTCGGCGTGGACCCGCTCGAGCTGCGGCGCAAGAACTACGCGAACGCGAACGATGGCACGCCGTACTCGTCGAAGAACCTGATGCAGTGCTACGCGCTCGCGCAGAAGCACTGGGACCGGCGCGACGAGGTACGCGCCCGCTCCGACGACACGTGGAAGCACGGCGTCGGCATGGCGAGCCAGATCTGGTACGGCGGGGGCGGCCCACCGTCGTACGCGTGGGCGCGCGCGACCTCCGACGGCCGGATCTCCGTGATCACGGCGATGCAGGACATCGGCACCGGTACACGCACCGTGATGGCGCAGATCGCGGCGGAAGAGCTCGGCGTGCCACTCGACAGCGTCGAGGTCGTGCTCGGCGACACCGCCCGCGGCCCGTACGCGACGCTGTCGGCCGGCTCGTCGACGACTCCGTCGGTCGGTCCCGCCGTCCGCGGCGCCGCGGCCGACCAGAAGCGGCAGATCCGCGAGATCGCCGCGCAGCGTCACGATGTCGAGCAGGGCGTTCTCGACATCGAGGACGGCATGATCGTTTCCGCCGACGGTGGCCTGTCGCAGCCGCTCGCGGAGTTGCTCGGGCTGCTCGGCGATGCCCAGATCCTCGGCAAGGGCGCACGCGGCCCGAACCCGACCGGCATGAGCGTGCTGACGTTCGGCGTGCAGGTGGTGGAGGTCGCAGTCGACGTCGAGACCGGCGAAGTGCGCGTCGAGCGCGTCGCCGCAGTGCACGACGTGGGCCGCATCATCAATCCGCTCGGCGCTCGCAGCCAGGTCGAGGGCGGGATCATCCAGGGCCTCGGCCACACGCTGTCGGAGCAGCGGCTGCTGGACTCCGAGACGGGCCGCATCCTCACGACGACCCTCGACGCGTACCGGATGCCGACGATCGCCGACGTGCCGGAGATCGTCTGCGAGTTCGTCGACGAGCCCGACGCACATCTGACGAGCCTCGGCGCGAAGGGCCTCGGCGAGCCGCCGATCGTCCCGCTCGCCGCCGCGGTCGCAAATGCGATCCGCGATGCGACGGGCGCAGACGTGCACGAGCTGCCGATCACCCGCGAGGAGATGCTCCGGGCGCTGCGCGACGCGGAAGAGCAGTCGAAGCAGCGGCAGAAGGAGTCGGTTGGCGCTTGAGCTCGTGAGGGCGACCTCGCTCGACCACCTCGACGGCGGTCTTGCGATCCACGGTGGCACGGAGGTCGTGCCGCTGCTGCGCGACGGCATCCTCCACACGGAGAAGCTCGTCGACATTCGCGGCGTGATCCCGCGCGGCGTGCGGGGCAACCGCATCGGTGCCGGCGCGACGCTCGCCGAGCTCGAGGTCGAGACGCAGATTCCGGACGCGCTGCGCGAGGCATGCCGGCTCGCCGCGTCGCCGCAGCTGCGCAACATGAGCTCGATCGGCGGCAACCTCCTGCAGTCGACGCGCTGCTGGTACTGGCGACTCAAGTACCCGTGCCGCCTCCACGGAGGCGACCGCTGCCATGCGCGCGAGGGCGAGCACCGCGAGCACGCGATCTTCGCGAACGACTACTGCGCCTCTGCGCATCCCTCCGACATCGCGGCGGCGCTGCTCGCGCTCGGCGCGAGCCTGCACACGACACAGCGCGAGCTCGCGCTCGCGGAGCTCTACGGGTTGCCGAGCGACGACGAGCGGGACGTCGTCAGGCTCGCGCCCGGTGAGCTGATCCTCGAGATCGAGTTGCCTCCGGTCGACGCGAGTGTCTACTTGAAGGCGATGGACCGCAAGCGCTGGTCGTTCCCGCAGGTCGGCGTCGCGGCGGCGCGGGCCGGCGGCGAGATCCGGATCGCGCTGGCCGGCGTGGCGCCGGTGCCGTGGCTCCTCGACGGCGTGGAGGCCCTCGACGCAGCGACACCGCTGCCCCGCACCGCGTGGAAGGTCGAGGTCGCGCGCGCGCTCGTCCGACGCGCTGTGAAGGCCGTGACAGCGGAGTAAGATCCCGAACTCCCGATGCACGCCAGACTCGCCCTGCTCCTCTGCGTGACCGGACTCGCCTGCATGGGCGCGGTCGCCGTCAGCGCGGGCGCGCATACGCAGCATGTCGCGGTGAAGGCGCGGATCCCGGCGCTGCCGCCGAAGAACGAGTCGGTCGTCGGCCGGTGCCCGATCCCGCCGCGCTATCGCACGGCGTTCGTCCGCGCCGCGCGCGACACCGGCTTCCAGCTCTCGATGCTGGTCGCGGTCGCGCAGGTCGAGTCGCGTTTCGTCCCGAACGCTCGCTCGACAGCAGACGCGCGGGGCCTGCTCCAGGTCATGCCGGCCACCGCCGCGGCGCTGAAGCTCGACGCGAACCGGCCGTCGACGAACGTGCTCGCCGGCGCGCGCTATCTGAAGATCCTGCTCGACCGCTACTCGCGCACCGACCTCGCGCTCGCCGCCTACAACGCCGGGCCGAGCGCGGTCGACCATGCGGGCGGGGCACCGTGGCCCGAGACGCAGACCTATGTCGCGAACGTCCAGCAGCGCTGGGCGGCGCTTGCTGGATGCGCATAGCTTCGCTTCGCTTCGCTCGCTTCACGGGGGAAACCATGTTTCCCCCGTGGGCCCCCTACTTCTTCGCTGCCGGTGAGCGTCTCACTGCTGCGCGGAACACGTTCCGCTCCGCGACGCTCTAGGCTCTCGCCATGGTGAAACCGTGATCTACGCCGTCGTATTGGCGGCCGGCGCTTCGTCGCGCTACGGCTCCGAGCCGCCGAAGCAGCGAGAGTTGCTGCCAAGCGTCCTCGCCGCACTGAAAGAGAGCACGTCGCTCGGCGGGATCCTCGTCGTGCTCGGGGCGCACGACGTCCAGACCGACGAGCCCTCGGTTCGCTGCCCCGACTGGGCCGATGGGCCCGGGGCGTCGCTGCGGTGCGGGCTCGCCGCGCTCCCTCCTGAGGCAGAGGCCGCGCTCGTCGTGCTGGCGGACGGGCCTGACCTCGATCCACGGGCGATCGACCGCGTTGTCGTGTCCTGGCGGGCGGAGGGCGGCGACGTCGTGGCTGCGGCCTACGGCTCCGAGCGGCTCCACCCCGTGCTGCTCGCGCGGGCGGCCTGGCCGCGGGTTCCGGACGAGGGCGCGCGGGGGCTCGAGGCGCGGCTCGTGGCCTGCGACGACTTGACCCCTCCAGGTGACGTCGATGTCCGCCGATGAAGTTGCGGCAGGGCAGCAGCGGGTAACGACGAACCCAGAAGGTCTCACATGGAATTTGCGCGCACGCTCGAGGTGGCAGCAGGACCGGCGGCGGACGAGTCGCCGCTCGCGCGCGCCCGCCTGCACCGGCAGTTGACGGTCGACGAGGCTGCGCGCCGCGCCGGCCTGCCGGCCGAGGAGGTGCAGTGGCTCGAGGAGGGACGCCTGTATCGGTTCCCGACGCCCGACCGCGCGCTGCTCGCGACCGTGCTCTATGCGACCGCCCTCGGCATCGAGCACCGTGAGGCGCTCGAGCTCGCCGGCCTTCCCGTTCCGCCGGTGCCGTTCGTCGCGAACCCGTGGCGCCGGCTCGGCGCCGTCGGGGCGATCGGGCTTACCGTGCTCGCTGCCGTGCTTGCGGTCGTGCTCGCCCAGACCGCGAACAAGCAGAAGGCATCCACAGCCGCGTCCGCGGTGTCCACACTCCCCGCACCGTGGGCGATCAAGGTCGTCGTCCTCAACGGCAGCGGCAACATCGTCTACACGCGCTCGGTCGCGAGCCGCGTGCAGGCCGCGGGCTACCGCGTCACGCACGTCGGCAAGGCGGCGAGCTTCAACTATCCGCAGACCCAGGTGTACTACCCACCGGGCGGCGAAGCGATCGGGCTACGGCTCGCCAAAGAGCTCGGCGTCCCACTTCAGCCCTTGCCGGGCGGGCTCGATCCGCGACGGATCGTCGTGATCGTCGGGCCGCAGCACGCCGTCGGCAACTAGTGGTTTGATCAGTCGAGCGGGATCCGCAGCGCTGCGAGCTTGCGCTTGAGGTCTGCGGGCATCGCTTCACTGCTGACGGCCTGTCGCACGTAGATGCGCAGGCTCTCCTCGAAGCGATAGCGCCGCCGGCACCACTCGCACCCGTCGAGATGCTGTTCCGCCTCGAGCATCTCCGCATCGCTGAGGATGTGGTCGAGGTAGGGCTGCATCATCTCCTCGCAGTGCGCGCAAGGGTCGTCGTGTGTCGTCATGTCGCTCCCTCCACATCTGCCGCCTGAACCCCGGCGCCGTCGTCGCCGAACGTGTCTGCGAGCTCCCGCTTCAAGATGCGGCGCCCGCGATGCAGTCGCGACATCACCGTCCCGATCGGGATCCCCAGAATCTGTGCGGCGTCCTGGTAGCTGAAGTCACCGATGTCGACGAGCACGATCACGTCGCGAAAGTCGTGCGGGACCTCCGCGAGCGCCGAGACGATGTCGTCCTGCGACAGACGCTCGACGACCTTCTCCTCGTCTGTCGGGCCGTCCGACTCGGCGAGCTTGTCGTAGAGGTAGTAGTCGTTTGCTTCGAGCGGCTGCATCTGCGGCGCCCGTTGCTTGCGCCGGCCACGGTCGATGTTGAGGTTCGTGAGGATGCGCAGCAGCCACGCGCGCAGGTTCGTGCCCGGGGTGTACGAGCGCCAGCTGCGGAACGCGCGCGCGTACGTCTCCTGCACGAGATCGTCGGCCTCCTCGCGCGAGCTCGCGAGATGACGCGCGACGCGGTATACCTGGTCGGAGAGGCCGAGCGCCTCCTCCTCGAAGCGAACGCGATCGCGCGCCTCGGTGGCCAGTCGCGCCGCATCCGGCCCACGTGCGTTCGACGGAGCCTCGGCCATGGCGGCCACAGTACCACTGGTCATCGCCGGGGCATCAACGCCGCAGGGCTCGGTCTGATTCCCGTCAGACGCCGGCGGGAAGCTCGCGAAAGCCGGCGGTTGCCATCTTCTCGAGCAGCGCGTCGCGGGTCGTGCGCTCGTCGTCCCACTCGAGGGTGACGAGACCCATTAGGTTCGCGTTCGCGCCCTCGAGACCCTCGTGACCGGTGAGCACGCCGGCGAGCCGCTGGACGCACTGCTCGCAGCGGATGCCGCTGACCTGGAACGTGTCGGATTGCGTCGCCATGAGCCTAGGCTAGCGTCCGGGCCACGAGGTCCGCGACGACGGAATCTCCCGCCGCCAGCTGCGCGAGCGCCTCGGGCTCCGGCGGCTCCGAGCCGAGTAGCTCGCGCGCGAGCAGTCGCGCCGAGACGACCCGGTCGCCCTCCGGATGAATCAGCTCCGCGTCGAGCCCGAAGCTCGCCGCCGCCACGCGGTTCTGCACGTAGTCGCCGCGCGGCGTGACTTGCGGCGGCGCGAACTGGACGAGATCGCGCAGCACCCGGACGAGGAGCTCCGTGCGTGCGAGCGACGTCGGCTGGTCGGCGATGCGGATCTCGAGCGTGCCGAGCGTTGGATGCGGCCGCACGTCCCACCAGATCCGCGTGAAGTCCTCCATCACGCCGGCGGCGACCAGCCGCTCGACCCACGCCTCCCAGCCGGCATACGAGCCGAACGCGGGCGGCGGGCCGCCGCGCGGGAGCTCGGCGAGCACGCGCGCACGATTCGACAGCATCCCGTTCGCGACGCCGTCCACGTAGGGAGAGTTCGCCGACAGCGCGAGCACCACGGGCAGCCAGCCCAGGACGGCCTCGAGCCGCTCGTAGCACCGCTCCGCGCTCTCGACGCCGACGTGCACGTGCAGCCCGCTCACGCCCTGGCGTCGCGCCGGATACCCGACGCGCGCGAGCATCTCGAGGTAGCGCCCCTCCTGCACGACCGGCAGCGACTCGAGCGCCGCCACCGGATGCGCACCCGCCGCCGCGACGACGAGCCCGTTGGCGCGCGCGATCCCGTCCGCCGTCGCGCGCAACACGCGCAGTGCGGCGATCGCGTCGTCAACGGTCGCGCAGACATCCGTATTCAGCTCGACGACCGACGCGTGCAGCTCGGTCTTCAGCGAGCCCGGCAGCGTGAGCCCGGCCGCGACGCGCAGGAGCACCTCGACGGCGGCCGCCGGCTCGAGCGTCTCCGCATCGAGGATCATCAGCTCTTCTTCGACTCCGAGTGAGAACGGCAGCGACTCGCCGAAGTGCGCCTCGATCACTTGCGAATGCCGTGGACGGGCCGGCCGGCCGCCTCCCACGCGTAGTACGAGGCACTCGGGCCGTAGTCGCGCGCGTACGAGACGACGCGTGGGTTGCGGCCGACCTCCATCGCGCGCTGCGCATGACGCAGAAGATTCGGGTCGTCGCGCTCCTGCCAGACGAGGACGAGATGCGCGGCGGTCATGAAGACCGCAACGAACGTGCAGCCCGGCGCGGGGCAGGGAAACGGATCGGTGCGCACGCAGAACCAGCCGGCGTGATCGCCGTCCTCCTCGCCGGTCCAAATCTCCTCGTCTTGGACGGGCTCCGCATCCTGGACGGAGCCTCCACGCCCGAGCTGAGATTCCCTGCGCTCCACCGCGCAAGGCTAGCCAACACCAGGACAGACATGGTTAACCATCTACGCCGTCGGCGCGGACGTGGCGCCCGACGTGCCGCGGCGCAGATTCCGTGCGCTCTGTTCGGCCGCGCGCAGACAGAGCGCGAGCTGACCCCTTGTCGTCGGCCCGAAGCTGTAGACCCCGGAGAGCACGTTGCCCCGCCGCTGGTAGACGGCATATGAGGTCTGCGCGATGCGCCTGCCCTTCACGGTCCCACTCGCGTCGATCTGCACCGCGAGGTAGCCCTCGAGCAGATGGGGCGCGCTGAACCGCGTGATCGCAAACGTGAGCTTCGGGAGGCCCTTCACCCCTGAGTCGACCGGACGGTTCGGGCAGCTCGCGGCATGACGGAACGCCTCGAGTATCGCCTGCCGTGCGCCGCCGGACCTGTAGGCGACGACGACCTCGTTCGCGAGACCGAGCGTCTGGCCCCGCTTGAAGTAGTTCGCCTGGATGCGCGAAACACGGAGGCTCTCGCTCGAATAGTCGACGCCGCACAAATTCATCGTCCGGTCGCCGGTCACGCCGCTCCCACCGGCGGCGGGCGACATCACGTAGCCCTTCCCCACCTGGCCCGGCTGAAGGATCAGCTTCTTCACGTCCGGCGCGACGCCTGGAGCGATGACGACCGCGACGAGTGCAAGCGCCAGCCGCATATGGAAAGAGTACGCATTCTCCGCGCACAGCGGCTCGATGCCGGGCTTCTGCTTCAATCGAGGTATGGCCGAGCCAGCGCAGCTTCGAGTCGGGGACGCGAGCTACTCGATCTACCGGCTCGACGCGCTCCAACCCAGGTGGGATGTCGCGCGGCTGCCGTACACGCTGCGGATCCTCCTGGAGAATGTCCTGCGCAACGGGAGCGACGCCGAGGTCGAGGCCGTCGCCGGCTGGGTCGCCGCCGACGAGCCCTCCCGTGAGATCTCGTTCGCGCCTGCCCGCGTGCTCCTGCAGGACTTCACCGGCGTTCCCTGCGTCGTCGACCTCGCCGCAATGCGCGACGCGATGCAGGAACACGGCGGCGATCCCAGCCGCATCAACCCGCTGATCCCCGTCGAGCTCGTCATCGACCACTCGGTGCAGGTGGACGAATTCGCGTCGCGGCTTGCGCTCGAGCACAACGTCGAGCTCGAGTTTCAGCGCAACCGCGAGCGGTATGCGTTCCTGCGCTGGGGACAGAGCGCGTTCGACAACTTCGCAGCCGTCCCGCCCAACACGGGGATCTGCCACCAGGTGAACCTCGAGTTTCTCGCGCGCGTCGTCGAGTCTCGTGACGGTGTCGCCTTCCCCGACACCCTCGTCGGCACCGATTCGCACACGACGATGATCAACGGGCTCGGCGTCCTCGGCTGGGGCGTCGGCGGCATCGAGGCGGAGGCCGCGATGCTCGGCGAGACACTGTCGATGCTCGTGCCGCAGGTGGTGGGCATGAAGCTCTCCGGTGCGCTGCCGCAGGGCGCCACCGCGACCGATCTCGTGCTCACGGTCACCGAGATCCTGCGCAAGGTCGGCGTCGTCGGCAAGTTCGTCGAGTACTTCGGTGAAGGAGTCTCGTCGCTCGCGCTCGCCGACCGCGCGACGCTCGGGAACATGAGCCCCGAGTACGGCGCGACGTGCGGCTTCTTCCCGGTCGACGACGTGACCCTGGAGTACATGCGCCTCACCGGCCGATCGGACGAGCGCATCGCCCTCGTCGAGGCGTACTGCAAGGAGAACATGCTGTGGCACGACCCGCGGGAGCATCCGACGTACTCGCAGGTCGTTGAGCTCGATCTTTCGGATATCGAGCCGTCGCTCGCCGGCCCGCGCCGTCCTCAGGATCGCGTCCCGCTCGCGCGCGCGAAGGAGGCGTTCATCGAGGCGCTCGACACGTTCGGCGTCCCGTACACGAACGGCAGCCACGACAAGGCGCTGGCCGACACGTTCCCCGCGAGCGATCCGACGCAGGAACAGCACCCGGCAGGTGAGCCCGAAGCGGAGCCCGATCGCGAGGTGGAGCATTCACATGTCGCAACAATGTCCAAGAAGAGCGTGCAGGTGAAGGGCGAGGACTACTCGCTCGCGCACGGCTCCGTCGTCATCTGCGCGATCACCTCGTGCACGAACACGTCGAACCCGTCGGTGATGATCGGGGCGGGCCTGCTCGCGAAGAAGGCCGTCGAGCTGGGCCTGAAGCGCAAGCCGTGGGTGAAGTCGTCGCTCGCGCCGGGCTCGAAGGTCGTGACCGAGTATTACGCGCGCTCCGGCCTCGACACCTACCTCGACGAGCTCGGCTTCAACCTCGTCGGTTACGGCTGCACGACCTGCATCGGAAACTCGGGACCGCTGCCGGAGAACATCGCCGATGCGGTGATCGAAGGCGAGCTAATCGTCTGCGCCGTGCTGTCCGGCAACCGCAACTTCGAGGCGCGGATCCACGGCGACGTGAAGGCGAACTACCTCGCCTCGCCGCCGCTCGTCGTCGCGTACGCACTCGCCGGTCGCATGGACATCGATCTGCTGAACGAGCCGCTCGGCGAGGGCGACGACGGCCCCGTCTACCTGCGCGACATCTGGCCGTCCGCGGCCGAGATCGACCAGACGATCACCTCGTCGATCGACGGCGAGATGTTCAAGACCTCGTACGGCGACGTCTACGCCGGCGACGAGCGCTGGCAGTCGCTGGAGATTCCCTCCGGCAATCTCTACGACTGGCAGGAAGACTCGACGTACATTCGTAGACCGACCTACTTCGACGGGATGCAGGCCGAGCCGGGAAGGGTGGAGGACATCACGGGGGCACGGGTGCTCGTGATGCTCGGCGACTCCGTCACGACGGATCACATCTCGCCCGCGGGGGCGATCCGCCCCGACGTGCCCGCCGGCAAGTACCTGATCGAGCACGGCGTCGGCCGGCACGAGTTCAACTCGTACGGCGCGCGGCGCGGCAACCACGAGGTGATGGTGCGCGGCACGTTCGCGAACGTGCGCCTCCGCAACCAGCTCGTTCCCGGCAGCGAAGGCACGTGGACGATGCACCTGCCCGACGGCGAGGAGACGACGATTTTCGACGCGGCGATGCGCTACCGCGAGGAGGGCGTGCCGACGATCGTGCTCGCCGGCAAGGAGTACGGGTCGGGCTCATCGCGTGACTGGGCCGCGAAGGGGCCGAACCTGCTCGGCGTTCGGGCGGTAATCGCCGAGTCGTACGAGCGGATCCACCGCTCGAACCTGCTGATGATGGGCGTGCTGCCGCTCCAGTTCCTCCCGGGCGAGAGCCGTGAGTCGCTCGGCCTCACCGGCCACGAGGAGTTCTCCGTGCTCGGCGTGGAGAACGGCCAGGCGAGCGAGGTCGCCGCGCGCGCGGACGACAGGGAGTTCCGCGCCCGCGTCCGGCTCGAGACGCCGCGCGAGCGCGACTATTTCCGCCACGGCGGCATCCTCCCGTACGTGCTGCGCCGCCTGCTCGCCTCGTAGCCGCCGCGGACATCGCGCAGACCGAGCCCCGGCCGCCGCCGAACCCGAAGGCTGGGACCTGGTCCGAACCAGGTCCCAGCCGTGCATCGCGGGGCCGGAAAGCGGCTCGGCGACCGGGATCGCAGCCCGAACGACGGCTCGGCGCCGTTGCCACGCCAGAAATCGGGACCAGGTCCGGACCAGGTCCCGATCTCTTGGCGCTCGCGGTGGGGACGTGTCGGCACGAGCCGCCGCGA
>JANMWV010000534.1:0-5011 GCA_031394165.1 Actinomycetes bacterium | reverse complement strand
AGCTCGGGGGATGCGGCATGCACGACGCGGTACTCGCGTTTCGATACGTCAACCTCGTCGCCTACGCGGCGCTAGGCGTTGCCGCGCTCCTTTACTGGAGGCGCCGCCGCGACCGCGCGTCGATGTGGGCGGCTGCGACCTTCGGCTCGCTCGGCCTGCTCGTTCTCCTCGGCCTGATTCCGAACCACCCGGGCAACCTGCCGGAGCGCGCGACCGGACGCATCGCCATCGCGCTGCTCGTGTTGTTCCCCTACCTGCTGTTCCGCTTCACCGCCGCCTTCCGGACACCCGGGCGGCGGTTCGCCAACGCGGTGTTCTCCGTGACCGCGATCCTGATCCTCTGGACATTTGCGCTACCGCGGCTTCCCCAACCCGGCGAGACCCGCCCGCGCTTCCTCGCCCCGTACCTGATCGCCTTCATGCTCCACTGGTCCGTGCTGTCGATCGTCTCGGCGGCGAGGCTGTGGCGCGCGGGCACGGCGCAGCCGACGGTCGCGCGCAGGCGCATGCAACTGCTCTCGACCGCGTCGAGCGGGCTCGTGATCGCGCTGCTGCTTGCCGTGATCACGACCGACCGGTACTCGGGGCTCTCCCTCGCGTCGGGAGCGCTCGGGTTCCTGAGCGCGGCGGCCTTCCTCCTCGGCCTCTCGCCGCCGCCGATCGTTCGGCTCTGGTGGCGCAGGCCGGAGCAGGCCCGCGTGCAGGAAGCGGTCACGGGGCTGCTCGCGTTCGCCGAGTCGCAGGAAGAGGTCGCGTCACGCGTGCTCGAGCCCGCCGCTGCAATCGTCGGCGCCCGCGCGATCGCGATTCGCAATGCCGAGGGCGAGGTCGTGGCGGCGTGGAACGTACCGGACGACGCGCTCCGGCTCGACGCCGAGGTCGTCGACCTCGAGATACCCGGCGGCAGCCTCGTCGTGTGGACGTCGCCCTACGCGCCGTTCTTCGGCGACGAGGAGCTCACGCTCCTCCGCACGCTCGGCGCGCTCATCGGGCTGGCGCTCGACCGCGTGCGGCTGTTCCAGACCGAGCACGAGTCGCGTCTCGCGCTGGAGCGCGCGAACGAGCTGAAGTCGAACTTCGTCGCGCTCGCCGCACACGAGCTGCGAACCCCGATGACGGCGATCCACGGCTTCGTGACGACGCTCCACCATCTCTCGGACCGACTCGATGAGGAGCAACTCGAGCAGATGCGTGAGGCGCTGCTCCAGCAGACCGTCCGGATGGCCGCGCTCATCGAGCAGCTGCTCGATCTCTCCAGGCTCGACGCCGAGGCGATCGACATCACACCGCAGCCGTTGCACGTTCGCTCGCACGTGCAGGAGATCGTCATGACGGTCGCGCCCCAGGCGGACGCCGTGACCGTCGACATCGCGGAAGACACGGTCGCACTCGCCGATCGCGCCGCGCTCGAGCGCATCGTCTCCAACCTCGTCACCAATGCATTCCGCTACGGGGCACCGCCCGTGACGGTTCGCGCCGAGCAGACCGACCACCATTTCCGGCTCTCCGTCGAGGACCGCGGTCGCGGCGTCGCAGCAGAATTCGTACCCGACCTCTTCGAGCGCTTCTCCCGCAGCGAAGGCTCGCGAGCCGTCGGCGTCGGCACGGGGCTCGGTCTCGCGATCGCACGGTCGTACGCGCGCGCCCACGGCGGCGACCTCCTGTACGAGGACGCCATGCCGCACGGCGCGAAGTTCATGCTCGTCCTGCCGGCTCAGCCGAGGTGGACGGCTAGACCCGACGCCTGAGGCTAGAACTCGGCGTCGATCCGCGAGGCTGCGAACACGCCGGCCACCGCGCCGACGGCAGAGCCGACGATCGACGCGAGCGAGAACGAGCCCTGGCCGACGAACGTCGGCAGGTAGCCGCCGACGGTCGAGCCGACCGCCATGCACATCCAGAGCACCTTCTTGTTCACGACCCGTGAATCGGCGCGCCCACGGCGCCGCGCCATCCCCCGTCCGGGGGCGTAGCCCCCAGACAGACATCCGGGGGCTCTGGCCTGGATCATGTTCTTCCCGCAGGCCTGAGCCCCCGGGGGCGTAGCCCCCACATCAGACACATCCGGCCCGGGGTCATGCAGACTGTGGACGCGCATGGACAGCTGGGAAGAAGGCTTCGACACCTGGATGCCGCAGACGCCGAGCCCGCCGGCCGCGGCCGACGACACGGGCACCGATCTCGACCGCGCAGAGTTGCTGCGGCTCGCGCGCGAGCTTGCAGAACGGCGGCAGGCCGGCCAGACGAGCGCGCGAGACGAACTCGAGCAGCTCAAGCAGTCGCTCCGCGAGCGTGCCGAGGCGGTCGCGGCGCGGGAGTGCGAGCTCGCGGAGCTCCAACGGCGGCTCGAGCAGCAGCGGCCGTCCGTGCGCGGCAAGCTCGCCGAGCTGCGGGCGAAGCGGGGCGAGCAGCGAGCGACGGTCGACGAGGAGGCGCTCGCGGCGCGGGAGCGCGCGACGCTCGAGCGGGCGCAGGCGCTCGCGGAGCGGGAGCGGGAGCTCGCCGCCGACCTCGCCGCCGCCGAGGCGAAGCTCTCCGCGACGGACGCAGAGCTCGAGCTGGCGAAGGCCGAGCGAGAGCGGCTCGAGGAACGTGACCGGGCCGTGCACGACGTCGAGAAACAACTCGCGGCGGCGCGCATTGCGCTCGAGCGCGAACGCCGGGAGCTCGAGGCACAGGCCACTGCGCACGCGGGCGCCGCGAGCCAGGGCGCACAGCTCGCACAGCTCGACGAACGCGAGCGCGCACTCGCCCTCCGCGAGTCGCAGATCGAGTCGCAGGAGCGCGGGCTGACAGTCGTCCGGCAGGAGCTCGACACGGAGCGGCACGCCCTGCTCGAGCGCGAGCGCGCGCTGCGGCAGCGAGAGGTGGCCGGTGCCGGCGAATCGTCCGCGCCGCCGTTCGCACCGCCGAGCTTCAGCGAAGGCCTGGCCGCGCTCGTCCGCAGCCGCTCGCGTAGCTGACTATTTTGAAGCGAGAGGCTGTTGCTATCGTCGCAACGCTGCTCGCTTGCGACGGGAGAGAACGCGTGACGGGCGGCGTCTCTTTGTCATGCCCGCACACGCGAACCCTGTCGATCCCCCCGATCTCGGCCTGCTGCCGACCCTCCGCAGGCTGCTTCGGCTGTGGCGCGCGGAGTGGCGGCTGGCCGCGCTCGGCTGCCTGTTTGCGCTCGGCTACACGCTGATCTCGATCGCGATCCCGCTGCTGACGCAGCGCGCGATCGACGAGGCGATCGTGACGCACACCCGCCGCCTGTGGCCGTTCATCGTCGCGATCGTCGCGCTCGCCGGCGTGCGTTTCCTGATCAACTTCCTGCGCCGCTACACGACGGCGCGCATCGGCATCCGCATCGAGGCGCGCATGCGCGAGTTGCTCTACCAGGCGTACCTCCGCTATCCGCGCGCCTTCTACGACCGGCACGCGACCGGGCAGGTGCTCTCCCGTGCGACGAACGACCTCTACCCGATCCGCTACTTCATCGGCTGGGGCCTGATCCAGGGGATCCAGAGCCTGATGATGATCGTCGCCGCGGGGATCGTGCTCGTGATCGTCAATCCGCGGCTCGCGCTCTACACCGCGGTGGCGATGCCGCCGATCACCGTGCTCGCGCTGCGGTTCGCGCGGAAGGTGTCGCCGCTCTCGCGCCAGGTGCAGGAGCGGAAGGGCGACGTCACCGAGGCGGCCGACGAGGCGGTGGTCGGGATCGAGATGGTGCAGGCGTTCGGCCGCGAGACGGACGTGCGCGAGCGCTTCGGCGACAGGGCGCAGGCGGTGCGGGAGACGGTGCTGCGCCAGGCGGGCGTCGAGGCGCGGCACCTACCGGGGCTGTACTACCTGCCCGCGCTGTCGATCGCCGCCGTCGTCTACTTCGGCGGCCGGCAGGTGATTGCGGGCTCGCTCTCGATCGGCGAGTTCGTGCTCTTCGAGACGCTGCTGCTCCAGCTCGTCTGGCCGCTCGAGGCGCTCGGCTGGATCGTCAACCTCGGCCAGCGCGCGCTCGCGTCGGCGGGCCGCAGCTTCGCATGGCTCGAGGGGATCGAGCCGCTGCCGGAGCCGCGGCAGCCGAGGCCGTTGCCGGCCGGGCCGCTCAGCATCCGCTTCGAGGCGGTGCAATTCGCGTACGGAGGCGAGACGGAGGTGTTGCGCGATCTCGATCTCGTCATCGAGCCGGGCGAGATCGTCGCCGTGTGCGGGCCGACCGGCTCCGGCAAGACATCGCTGCTCAACCTGCTGCCGCGCTTCTACGACCCGACGGGCGGCCGCGTGCTCATCGGCGGTGTCGACACACGCGACGTGCCGATCGCCAAGCTCCGTGCATCCGTGGCGCTCGTGACGCAGCGCCCGGTGCTCTTCTCGGTGCCGCTGCGCGAGAACCTCACCGCAGGCCGCGAGGACGCGGATTGGAACGAGGTGCTCGCAGCGTGCGAAGCGGCCGGCGTCGACGCGTTCGCGAACGAGCTGCCCAACGGCTACGACACACTGATCGGCGAGCGCGGCATCAACCTCTCGGGCGGTCAGCGCCAGCGCGTCGCGCTCGCCCGCGCGCTCGTGACGAAGGCGCGGATCGTCGTGCTCGACGACCCGCTCTCCGCCGTCGACACGCTCACCGAGCGGCGGCTCGTGCAGCGCCTCCGCCCCGCTCTCGAGGGGCGCACGGTGCTCGTCGCGACGCAGCGGCTCTCGACCATCGAGGTCGCCGACCGCGCGGGCGTCGTCGTCGACGGCGTCAACGTCGAGTCGGGAACGCCGCGCGAGCTGCTGCGGGCCGGCGGCGCGTTCGCGGCGCTCTTCGGCGACGAGGTAGCGGCGGCGTGAAGCGTCTCTGGGGTTACCTCGAGGGACACCGCCTCGTCGCGTTCCTGCTCGTGCTCGTCGCGACCGGCAACGCCGCCTGCCAGACCGGCGGCTGGCTGCTCGTCCGCGACGCCATCGACAACGGGATCCGCGCGCGCGACGAGCATCACCTGACGGTGATCGTCACGATCTACCTCGTCGTCGCCGGCGTCGG
>JANMWV010000514.1:0-6124 GCA_031394165.1 Actinomycetes bacterium | reverse complement strand
GACCATCTCCGGACTGGCGTCGACGCCCGCGTACCGCTGCTCGGGAAGGAAGTCTGCGAGGCCGCCGTCGCCGCAGGCGAGGTCGAGCACCGTGTCACCCGGCGCGAGCGCAGGACCGAGGGTCCGCACGAGCTCGGCGCGACGCGCGAGATAGGCGCTCGCGTCGGCGTACGCGTCGTCGCTCCAGCCCTCCGCAGCGTGCGCGTACTTGTCCCACGAGCTGCTCATCGCAGCGCGAGCAGACGCTCGGGATGCTTACGGAGGAACCGCACCATCGCGCGCGCATGCCACATCGTGTGCCGCGTGAGAAAGCGCTTGTCGACGACAGCCGCATACTCGTGGCGGACGATCGCCGCGGGGACGTACCACCGCTCCCAGCCCGCCTTCGCTGCGCGGTAGTTGAGATCGATGTCCTCGCAGTACATCCTGTAGCCCGCGTCCCAGCCGCCGATCTCGTCGAGCATCGCGCGTCGCAGGAGCAGGAACGCGCCGAGCATCGTGTCGGCGGGCGCCGGCTCGTCGGGCCGCTCGTCCAAGAGATAGTGGCGGCGCTGCCAGCGGAGCGGCGGAAAGAGCAGCCGCAGCGGCGTGCGGCGGACGAGCGTCGCGCCGACCGTCGGGAAGCTGCGCCGCGACGCCTGCCACGTGCCGTCGCTGTAGAGCATCTGCGGACCGGCAACGCCGACCCGTGGCCGCTCCTCCATGAAGGTGCGCAGCGCTCCGACGGCGCCCGGCTCGGGCACGGCGTCCGGATTGGCGATGAGCACGAGCTCGTGCTCTGTGTTCGCAGCACCGAGGTTCGCGTTTGCGGCGAACGACATTCGCTGCCGGTTCTCGAGCACGCCCGCACCTTCGGGGAGCACCGGCGGCAGGCTGCCCGGGACGTTCGCGATCACGAGCAGCTCGTCGACCTGCGCCGCGAGCGCGGGCAACGAGTGGGCGAGCTCGTCCGCATGGCCGTGCGAGATGACGACCGCCGAGACCTTCATGCGAGCGCTTCACGGTAGACGGCGACGGTGCGACGCGCGGTCTCGTCCCAGGAGAGGGTCGCCGCTCGCTCGAGCCCGGCGCGCGCCCACGGCGCGGGGTCCGCGAGCACGCGCACGGTCATCGCGGCGAACGCCTCCGGCAAGGCATAGGCGACCGCGTCGCCGCCGATTTCCCGGACCGCCGCATCGGGAGTGGCGACGACCGGCGTCCCGCTCGCCATTGCCTCCGCCACGGGCAGTCCAAAGCCCTCGTAGCGCGTCGGGAAGAGCAGAGCAGCGGCCTCCTGGTAGAGGCGCACGAGCTCGTCGTGCTCCACGAAGCCTCGGATGTCCGCGCCGCGCTCGCGCAACTGGGCGAGCAGGTCGCGGTCGCGCGCAGGGCCGACGACGACGAGCCGGCGACCCGCAGCAGCCGCCGCGTCGGCGGCCAGCAACGGGTTCTTGCGCGCCTCGATCGCCCCGACGAACAGGACGTAGTCTCCGCGCGTGCCGCCGGGTACGAACGCCGGATCCGGAGCCAGCGGTGTGACGACGATCTTCTCCGGCGGCAGGCCGTACAGCTCGACGAGATCGTCCTTCGTACGCTGCGAGATCGCCAGCACGCGCTGCGCTTTCCACGCCGAGCGCGGAACGACGAAGCGGAAGATCGCCGTCTCGCGGCGTCTCATCAGCGACCCGTCGCGCTCGAACGAGACGTCCTGCACCGTCAGCACGCCAGGGCACGGCAGCGCGGGTGGCAAGGAGTGCACGAAGTGCGCGAGCGCAGGTCGAAGCCTTCGCAGCAGCAGCGGAACGCGCACCGCCATGCGCAACTCCTGGATTCGGGCAGGTAGGACGATCGGCTCGACACCGGGAGGAACGAGATCGGGCCGGCGCGTGATCGCGGCGAAGCGAAGCCCTTCGCCGGCGGCCGGCAACGCCCGCAACAGCTCCCGAACGTAGGTCTCGTCGCCGGTGCGCCGGCGGCCGAGAACGTCCGCGTCGACGACAACGAGCGGGTCGCTCACGCCGCCGCCTCTTCGTACGCGAGGAGCGTGCGCCGGGCCGTCTCGTCCCACGAGTAGGCGCGGGCGCGCTCGAGACCGCGTCCACGCAGCTCGTCGCGCGCGCCGATCGCCGCCTCGATCCCGCTCGCGATCGCCTCGACATCGAGCGGATCGACGAGCACCGCGGCGCCGCCGGCGACCTCCTCGGTCGCGCCGCGCTGCGACGTCACGACCGGCGCGCCGCAGGCCATCGCCTCGAGCACGGGGATGCCGAAGCCCTCGTACAGCGACGGGTAGGCGACGCAGAGCGCGCCGCGGTACTGCTGCGCCAGCTCCTCGTCGGAGATCTCGCCAAGCCACTGCACATGCCCGCCCTGCGCTTGGACGCCACCCCAGCCGCGCGCGCCGACGACTCGCAGCTCGACGCCGAGTCGCGCCGCCGCAGCGATCGTGCGGGCGAGGTTCTTGCGCGGCTCGAGCGTCCCGACGGCGAGCACGTAGTCGCCGGCAGCCCGTGGGCCATCCGGTGCAAAGACGCCGTCGGCGGCGTTCGGCGTGACTGTGATCTTCTCGCCCGGAATCCCGAGCACCTCTTCGAGCTCCGATGCGGTGAATTCGGAGACCGCGAGCACGCGCGCTGCGGCTCGTAGCACGCGCGGAACGACGCGGCGGCTGTACTCGCGCGTCCAGCGGGGAAAGGCCTCGGGATACCGGAAGACGGCGACGTCATGCACGGTGACGACGAGCGGTATCCGCGTGTGCACTGGGCCGCGATAGGTCGGACAGTGGAGGACGTCGGCACCGCGCGCACGGAGCGGAAGCACGTGCGGATACCACGCGAGATCGAGCCACAGCGTGCCGGGACGACCTCGCGCGAAGCCCTCGATCCGATCCACCTTCACCTCGGGCTCGAGCCGCGGCAGCAGCGCGTGCAGGTAGCGCGCCGTACCGGCGCGCGTCTGCGCGAACGGCGTCACGTCGACGGCCACCTTCATCGTGCGGCCTCCCAGGCGTCGAGGTGCGCCCGGCCGTTCGCGAGCCAGGTGAACGACCGCGCGTGCACGAGGCCGCGCGAGACGAGCGCCTCGCGCTGCTCCAGCGCCTGCCGGATCGCGTGCGCGATCGCGTCGGCATCCCTCGGGTCGGCCCGCAGGGCGGCATCGCCGCACGCCTCGTCGAGCGAGGGGTGCGAGGAGACGACACACGGCACGCCGCAGGCCATCGCCTCGACCACGGGCATCCCGAACCCCTCGAACAGCGACGGGTACACAAACACGCTCGCGCCTCGATAGAGCGCGGGCAGCTCGTCATGCGGCGTGAAGCCGAGTCGCACCACGCCGGGCGCCTCGAGCGACGGCTGCTCGCCCCAGCCCGCCGCGCCCGCCACCGCGAGCGCCAGACCAGCCTCTCCAAGCGCGCGGTGCGCGTCGAGCAGCGTCGCGAGGTTCTTGCGCGGCTCGAGCGTCGCGACCGTGAGCGCGTACGGCCGGCCGAGATCGACCCGCGACCCGTCGGCCGTGAAGCCGTCGTCGACTCCCGGATACGCGACGTGGATCTTCTCCCGTGCGAAACCGAGCGTCTCGGCGACGTCGTCGCCCGTGAACCGCGAGTTCACCATCACGACGTCGCATGTGCGCGCCGCGTGGGCGTACTTCGCGCCGTGCATACGGCGCGTCCGCTCGTGCACCCATTCCGAGTGATGCAAAGGCACGAGGTCGTGCACCATCGTCGACCGGACGCCGCTACGCTGCGGTGGATACATCCAGTCGCTGAAGTGCAGGACGTCGAAACGGCCGAGCAACACTTCCGCCGGCGGCGTGCCCGCCCGGCTCCACAGGGTGCGCACCGCATGCGCAGCCGGAAGGAGTGGCAGCCGGCTCTTCACCCCGAGGCCCGAGAGCGACGACCGAATCGCAGCGCGTCCACGCACGCTCGCGGGCGCGAAGGCGAGTACCTCGTGCGCACCGGCCGACGCCTCGAGGATGCCACGCAGCGACCCTCGCACGTAGTTGCCGACGCCTGTCCGCTGATGCGACAGGGGCGAGACGTCGACGACGACCTTCACGCCGGCTGCACGTAATGGATCAGGTCGAAGTGCAACCCCAGCTGTCGCGGGTCCGAGCCTCCAGGGCTGCGTGTCGGCGTGATCGAGAAGTCGACCCGGCACACCCCGCCCTTCGGCTCGAGTGGTACGCGAACCAGCCGATGCGACGTCGTGGGCGCGAGCCGCAGCGTGTGCGCCGTCGTCGTGCCGCCGATCGCGAGCGTCTGCGTGACCCCGCGGAAGAGCTGTGCATCACTCGACACGCGTACCTCCAGCGTGCCGCCCCGGCACTGGGAGTGCCGCCAGACGACCAGGCCGCGCGACCACGGGCTCACGGGCTCGTCGTAGAGGCCCGTGATCTGCGTCGTCGTGCGCACAGGCGTCGCCACCTCGTAGAGCACGAGTTGCTTCGCCGGATCCGATGCAATCTTCCTGCCGACGAGCGAGACGGACGAGCTCGTCAGCACGTACCGGTCCGAGACCGGCTTCCCCTGCGCGTCGTGGAGGACGCCGGTCGAACGGTTGGCCGTGAGGCGCACCTCCGGCATGTCGCCCGGCAACCGCGCGCTGCCGAGGTCGTAGACGCGGTCGACGCTGCGGTTCCAGAACTCGTTCTCCCAGACCGCGAGGGCGTTGCCGCCGCTCCAGAGGACGCCGACGTGCGCGTCGCGGCCGACCGCAGCGTCGATCCAGCTGCGTTGCGCGCCGACGCCCTGGTGGTACGCGCTGCTCGCGAGCCTCGGAAAGCTATGCGTCCACAGCTGCAACGGGAGCCACGTCGCGAGGAAGCCAAGCGCGACGACCACCGGCAGCAACGGCGCGTGCCTGGCCGGCAACCAGAGAAACGCTGCGCCAAGTGCAAGCGAGACGAGCACGGCGACCAGCGCGACGCTGTTGCGGCCGGCGAGGCCGTCGCCGAGATACCACCATGGCTGGAGACCGATCGTGTCGGACTGTGCGGTGATGTTGAGGAGGCCGAGAAACGGAATCGCACCGGGGAGCGCTGCGGCGAGGCCCGCCGCGGCGATCGCGGCCCGCGGCGGCCGCGGCTGGCCGCGCTCGATCCAGGCGAGCAGCGCGACGAGGAACAACGGTGCGAGATAGAAGAGGTTGCGCTCCTCGACGCGGTGCGAGTACTGCGACGCGAAGACCGCAACCTCGATCACGAGCCACACAGACAACGACGTGACGGCCGCAGCGAAGATGCGCAGGCGCCGGTCGAGATGCCGGGCGTTCGCGACGAGCACGATCAGTGCGGCGAACGGAAGTACGAAGAGCGACAGGTCGAGCTCGGCGACGTGCAGGACGAGCCACTTGATCACCGGCCAGACGTGATAGCCACCGTTGCTCGTCTTCGAGTAGCTCCCGAGAACCGCGGCGGGCGAGCGTCCGCGCACCGCCTCCACGATCACGACGAGTACGGCCGCCCCGACGACCAGGCCGTACAGCGGCGCGAACGCCTTCAAGCTGCGCGGCCGGCCACGCTCGATCCAGGCGAGCGCGAGGGGAGCCGTCAGCACCGCGGCGAAGAGCGCCACCGCCTGCGCGCGGGTCTCGAACGCGAGCGCGCACAGCACGAGCACGACGATCTGGTTGCGCAGCGTCGGCCGCTCGAGCATGGCGACGAGGGCGAGCGCGAGCCAGAGGAAGATCGGATAGAACGCGTTCTCGGTCATCAGCGTCCCGACGTACGCCATGGACGGAATCGCAACCGCGAGCGCCGCCGCCGCGAGCGCCGTCGCGGGACGCACGACGCGCCGCGCGAGCAGATAGGCGGGGAACACGGCCGACGACATGACGAGCGCGTCGATGACGCGTGCCCACTGGTAGACGTCGGACATCGGCCCGAAGATCGCGTACGCGGGCGAGAGCAGCAGCGGCTGGACGAAGCCGTAGTCGCCGTGCACGCCCCGGACCAGGAAGTGGCCGGTCGATGCGAAGCTCCGCGCCATGTCGGAGTAGACGAGCTCGTCGACCATGATCCACGGCGACGAGACACGCAGACCGAGCGCGAGCTGCACGGTCACCGAGAGGACATAGAGGATCGCGAGCCAGGCCCAGGCGGGCAGCGTGCGCAGCAGGCGTGCCCCCGCGCCGCGCTGCGC
>JANMWV010000497.1:0-2254 GCA_031394165.1 Actinomycetes bacterium | reverse complement strand
CGGGCGAACTGGTCGTTCGGCCGATGGTGGCGCAGACGAAAGGCAAGCTCCGCGAAGGGTTCGCGTACGTGCGCAGCCATCCAGAAGTCGCGAGGCCGCTGATCGTCATGTCGATCGTCGGTGCCATCGCGCTGAACTTTCCGACGACGTTCCCGTCGATGGTGCGCTTCGGCTTCCATCGTGGCGCCGGCTCGGTCGGTGCGGCGATGAGCGTGAGTGCGATCGGCTCGATCCTCGGGGGCATATACATCGCCGGGATCAAGCCCGACGCACGCCGCACCTTGGCGATCGCTCTGACGGGCTTCGGCGCGGCGATCGTCGCGCTCGGGGTCATGCCGAACTACGCGACGTTCGTTGCGATGAGCATCGTGCTCGGCTTCGCCTCTGCCTCATTCCAATCGGTCAACACGGTCGCCATCCAGCAGGCAACGGAGCCGGCGATGCAGGGCCGCGTGATGGCGCTCCATCAGACGGCGCTGTTCGGCAGCACCCCGATCGGTGCGTTGTTGATGGGGTGGGTCATCCACGTCTCGTCGCCTCGACTGCCGTTCCTGCTGGGCGGGATTGCCGCTGTCCTGTGTGCGGCGTTCGTCATCGCCCGCCCGTCGCATCGTGTTGCCGTCGCGGCGGCGTGAGCCGGCGTCAGAGAAGGTGACGGTCTCGTGCGGCCTGGACGGCGCTCTTGCGATCGCTGACGCCGAGCTTGCGAAAGACCGCATTCGAGTGCGTCTTGACCGTGTTCATCGACACGAACAAGGCGGCGGCGATGTCGCGTTGAGTGAGCTTCGTCGGCAGATAGCGCAACACCGCGAGCTCCCGATCGGTCAGCTGCACCGGCGCTGAGCGTTCGGTGTCGGTCACCGGTGAGAGCAGGTGGTGGCGAGACTCGACACGGGCCAGATAGCGGGCCGCGATCCCGGGATCCACGCAGTGGTCGAGTCGCGTACGTGCCTCGACGACGAGCGCGGCTCCGGATTGGTCGCCGTGTTCGAGGAGCACGTCTGCGCAGGTGGTGAGTACGTAGGCGAGCCCGAGGTCGGTCGTCGAGCGGCGCGCCAGCTTGAGTGCGTGGGTGACGTCGTTGCGGGCGACGTCCGGGGCGCTGGCCGTACGACCACGGATCGCGAAGGCTGGCGCGACACCGTGGTAGTTCGCCAGCCCGAAGGCCTCGGCGGTCGCGACCGCTTCGACGGCCGCGGTATGGGCTCCAGCCACGTCGCCGTTCTCGATCTCGTTGATCGCGGCATGGATGAGTGCGAGGACGTGAGCGGTGAGGCGTTGCTCGTCTTTGCTTCTGGCGACGGCGATCGCGAGAGCCTCGGCGGCCGCGTCGTGCATGCCGGCCCATGCGTACGCCGCTCCAACGGCGGTGGCGAGCTCTGCGGGTCGTTGCCACATGCTGCCGGCCGCCGTTGCCGCACGTGCCGAGTCGAGTGCGGTGGCAATATCGCCGATCCCCAACGCGAGGTTGATTCGCAGCGGGGCTGCGATCACCGGGTCGAACGTCGGTGGTGCGACATCGAGCGCGATGTCGAGCCACCGCTTCGCTGAGTCGTACTGGCTCGACAGGTACTCACACCAGCCCCACCCCAACGCGCACGCCGTGTCGGTCGCGGCTGCGTCGCCAGCCTGTTCGAGGTAGCCGCGCAGCTTGCGGATCTGCCCTCGTCCGAGGAGATCAGGGCCGACGACGTACATCAATTGGATCGCGCCTGGGATGTCGCCTGCGGCGAAGCGATGCAGAACGGCCTGGTGTCGGTCGCCGCCGGCTTCGAACCAGTTGGCGGCGCGCCTGTGGAGCTCGGGCAGCCGTGTCGGGATCGTTCGTCGTGCTTCGAGCAGGAGCAGGTCTCGGAGCAGGTGGTGGTAACGGAACCATTCGCCAGTCGAATCGAGGCGGACGATGAGCTGATTGCGGTTGGCGATGTCCGCCAGCCAACTGGTGCCGTCGCTCGAGCCGGCGACGGCGTCGATCAGCGGACCCGTGAGATGGTCCAGCACTGCCGTCTCGAGAAGGCGTTGGCGGTCGCCGGCGCTCATCGCGTCGAGGAGCTCGTCGCTCAGGTAGCTGACGACGAGTTGATCGTCGCCCCGGAATGCGTCGACGAACCCGTCCGGATCGGATGCGCGCTCGATCGACAGGCCGGCGAGCACGAGCCCCGCCGCCCAACCCTCGGTCCGGGAGCACAGATCGTCGAGACGTTCCGGCGACAGAGCCCCTCCAGCGGCCCCGAGCAGCGCTGTGGCTTCGCCG
>JANMWV010000487.1:0-7237 GCA_031394165.1 Actinomycetes bacterium | reverse complement strand
CCACGTGCGCGGGTCGCCCGGCCCAACGGCTTCGCTTCGCTCGCCTGCACGGGGGAAACCATGTTTCCCCCGTGGGCCCCCTTCTTCGGTGTGCTCTCGGCCGAACGTCTCACCGGTGCGCGGAACAAGTTCCGCTTCGCGACGGCTCGCGAGCCGCGACTGACCTCTACTCCTGGCGCGTGTCTTCGGCGATCAGGAAGAGCGGGCGCTGCTTCACGTCGTCGTACATGCGGCCGACGTACTCGCCCAGCACGCCGAGGAACACGAGTTGCGCTCCGCCGAGCACCAGCACCGCAGCCGTGACCGACGTCCAGCCCGGGATGACGCGATCGCTGAAGAGCTTGATCGCGAGGACGTACACGAGATACAGCCAACCGAGCAGCGACACGCAGACGCCCAGCACGCTCGCGACGCGAAGCGGAAACGAGGAGAAGCTGACGACCGCGTCCCACGCGAACAGGATCATCCGCCGCAGGCCGTACTTCGACTCGCCCGCCTCGCGCGGGCTGCGGTGGTACTCGACGAAAGTCTGCCGGTAGCCGGCCCAGCGCACGAGCCCGCGAAGAAACCGGTGGCGCTCGGGCATCGCGGCGAGCACGTCGACGACGCGGCGCGACATCCAGCGGAAGTCGGCCGCTCCCTCCGGCAACTCGAGCGACGAGAGGCGGTTGAGGATCTTGTAGAAGACGCGCGCCGAGAAGCGCTTCCAGAATCCGGCCGCGTCGGCCGCGCTACGCACGGCGTACACGACGTCGTTACCACCGCGGGCCGCTGCGAGGAGATCGGGGATCGCCTCGGGCGGATGCTGGAGATCCGCGTCCATCGTGATCACGCCGTCGCCGCGGGCGACCGAGAGGCCGGCGGTGAGCGCGAGCTGGTGCCCGAAGTTGCGCGAGAGCCGGATGCCGCGGATGCGGGAATCGGCCGCCGCGGCCGCCTCGATCGCACCCCAGGTGCCGTCGCGCGAGCCGTCGTCGACGAGCACGGCCTCCCAATCGTCGCCGATCGTCTCGAGCACCGCGGTGAGGCGCGCAACGAACGACGGCAGGACGTCCGCCTCGTCATATGCAGCTGCGACGACGCTCAGCATCACGTGAGCCGCGCGACGACGAGGATGCCGTCGGCGAGATTCGGCCGGAACCGGAAGAGCGGCGACGCGGCGGCCTGATACGCGTTGAAGAGCAAGCGCTGCGCGCGCGCCCCGCTCTCGATGCGCGGGAAGCGGTAATACGCAAGCTGCTCTAGTCGCCAGCCGTGCCGCGAGAGCAGCGTCTCGAGCGTGCGCCACGAGAGCCAAGCGACATGATCCGGGTTGACGAGCTCGCGGCCGGCGAGCGCGCCGAGCGTATTCGTGAGCGCGTGCGCATTCGGCGTCGTGAGCACGAGCGCGCCTCCGGGCGCCGTCAACGTCTTCACCGCCTCGAGGAACCGCCCGGGCTCGTCGAGATGCTCGAGCAGCTCCCCTGCGAGAACGACCTCTGCGGGCTCCACACCGAGCGCCGTGAGCGACGCAGCGTCCTCCACGTCCGCCGCGTGTGCGTCGAACCCGAGCTCGCGTGCGCGCGCGACGCCACCCGCGTCCGCGTCGATCCCGACGCACGTGCGCGCCTCGTGTCGCACGACCTCGTGCAGCCACGTGCCGCGGCCGGACTTCGCGGCCATCTGCCCCTCGTCGACGAACCCGAGGTCGATCACGCTGCGGCCGCGCACGACCGCGCGCACCTCCTCAATCCGGTCGACGAGCCGGACCCGCGGAACCCGGTGCACGGACGGCGGCCGGAGCTTCGGAAGGGTGGTGCTCATTCGGCGTCAGCATAGGGCGCTAGGCTCCCGCGGGTGACGCGTGGGCGCATCCTCACGACGATCGCGCTCGGCGCCGTCGCGCTGGCGTACGCGCTGCCGATGGAGTCGGTGGGCTGCGCCCAGACATCGCACTACGCAGCGACACGGTCGATCGCAGAGGGACGCTCGAACATCGACCGGTACGCGCAGGAGACGTGCGACCTCGTCCGCGTCGGCGGGCACTACTACGCGGCGAAGGCGCCGGCGATGGATCTCTGGTCCGCACCGTGGTATCTGCTGCTGCGGTCGGTCGGCGCAGTGCCGAAGAATCCCAACGCACACCTCGCGTACCCCGCGGCGATGCTCGGCGTGCCGCTGCGCGCGATCTGGCAGATCGGACTGTGGGCGGTCGTCCTGCCCGCGCTGGGGTTGTTGCTGCTCGTGCGCCGAACCGTCGAGCGGCTCGAGCCCGGACTCGGCACCGCCGCGGCGGTGATCCTCGGGCGCGGCACGCTCGTGCTGCCGTTCTCGGCGCTGCTCTTCGCACACGTCCCCGCCGCCGCGCTCGCGTTCTTGTCGTTCTCGCTGCTCTTCGACCGGAACGCAGGTGCTCTACGTATCGCAGCGGCAGGCGCGGCCGCGGGTCTCGCAGTCTCGACCGACTTGCCGCTCGCGGTGCCGGCGTTGCTGCTCGGGTTGTATGCGGCGGCGCACGCGCCGCGCCTGCGACGGCTCGTCGCGTTCGGGCTGGGCGGCCTCGCGGGCTTGCTGCCGCTGTTTGCGTACGACTGGTGGGCGTTCGGCTCGCCCTTTCATCTTCCGTACTCCGGCGTGTCGCTCAATCCCGGCGCGGGCGGTGTCGAGCAGTCGGCCGGCACGCACGGCTTCTTCACGTTGCAGCTCCCCGACGTCCGCGTCGCGGTCGAGTTGCTGCTGAGCCAGCGCGGCCTGCTCGTGCTGACGCCGGTCGTCGCTGCGGGTGTCGCGGGCGTCGTGCTCTTGTGGCGGCGCGGCCTGCGAGCCGAGTCGGCGTTGATCGGCGCGCTCTGCCTCGTGGAGGTGACGTGGATCTCCGGACACAACGGCAAGGACATGGCGCTCGGCGGCTGGGTGCCGGGGCCGCGCTTCCTGATCCCGCTGCTGCCGTTCCTCTGCTTCGCGCTCGCGCCGGTCCTGCGCCGCGTACCGGCGACGGTTGGAACGCTCGCACTCGTCTCGGCCGGATCGATGGTCGTCGCGACGAGCGCCGAGCCGCTGCTCTCGAACGACGACACGCACCACTGGATCGCGCGCATCGCCGACGGCAACTTCACCGCCACCGTCGTGTCGCTCGTAGGCGTCGGCCACGGCTGGCTCGCGATCATCCCGTTCTTCGCGCTCGTGCTCGTTGCGGTGGGCGCCGCCGTCGCCGCGACATCCCTGCCGATCGTCCGGCGCGAGCTCGCCTACGCGGCCGCGGCGCTCGCAGCCTGGATCGTCGTCGAGCACGGCGCCCCCGCCCTGCTCCAGGTCGACCGGCTCGTCCACGAGAGCTACGGCCTCCTGGCGGCGATCGCCCTCGTGGGCGGGCTGGCCTGGGCGCTCGTACGGCTCTTCGAGGGAAGGCTCGCGGGTGCCGCTCCGGGAGTGCTGCTCGTCGCCTTCGGGGCCCGCCGCTTCGACGAGCACACGAAATGGGGGCTCCTGCTGGCACTTTTGACGCTCGGCGCGCTCGCGGTCCAGCCCGCCCTGGCCGGCCGGTACCGGCGGCGCGGCATTCGTGCTTGAATCGACGCGTGGCCGCGCTCTACCGGAAATACCGTCCCCAGAACTTCGACGAGGTCGTCGGCCAGGAGGCGGTCGTCCGGACGTTGAGGAACGCGATCGCCGCCGGCTCGGTGCGTCAGGCCTACCTGTTCGCCGGCCCGCGCGGCACCGGGAAGACCTCGATGGCCCGGATTCTGGCGAAGAGCCTCAACTGCACGCACGGCCCGACGGCGAGCCCCGACGGCACCTGCCACGCGTGCGTCGCGATCGCCGCGGGCACGTCGCTCGACGTGATCGAGATGGATGCGGCGTCGCAGCGCGGCATCGACGACATCCGGGAGATCCGCGATCGCGTCGTGCTGCAGCCCGTCGAGGGGAAGCACAAGGTCTACATCCTCGACGAGGCGCACCAGCTGACAGACGCCGCGTGGAACGCGCTCCTGAAGCTGATCGAGGAGCCGCCGCCGCACCTCGTCTTCGTCTTCTGCACGACCGACCTGTCGAAGGTTCTGCCGACGGTCCGCTCGCGCTGCCAGACGTTCGTCTTCCAGCGGCCGCGGCTGCAGGACATCCTCACCGTGCTGACGCGCGTCGCCGAGGGCGAGAAGATCGACGCGCCGCAGCAGGCGCTCTCGCTCGTCGCGCGCTCCGCGCGCGGATCGTTCCGTGACGCGACCTCGACGCTCGACCAGCTCGCCGCGGCAACTGAAGGCACGATCACGGTGCAGTCGGTGCTGCAGCTGCTCGGCACCGTCGAGGAGGAGGCGCTCTTCCGGCTGTGCGACCTGATCGTCGACCGCGACACCGCAGGCGCGCTGACGTTCGTCGAGGAGCTGTCCGAGCAAGGCCACGATCTCGGCCGGCTCGTCACCGAGCTGATCGAGCACCTGCGCCACCTGATGCTCGTGCAGCACATGGGCGAGGTGCCCGAGTCGCTGCCGGTCACCGCGGAGACGCGCGAGCGCCTGCGGGCGCAGGCGAACCAGGTCGGCGAGCCGACGGTCGTCCGCCTGATCGACCTGCTCGCGATCGCCGTCGACGACATGCGCCAGGGCGGCGACCCGCGCCTGCCGCTCGAGCTCGCGCTCGTCAAGGTGACGCGCCCGGCGGCCGATCTCGCGCGAGAGTCGTTCAACTACCGGCTCGAGCAGCTCGAGCAGCGCGGACCGGCTGCGGCGCCACCCGCCGTGCTACCGGCACCGTCGGCGCCGGGGAAGCCTGCGCCCGCGCCGACTCCGGCCGCGACGTTCGCCGTGCCCGTCGACGCGGTCGCCGAGTCGAGCGGCGCGGTCGCCGTCGCAGCACCGCCGATGGTCGAGCTCGAGCAGCTGCAGGAGGCGTGGCAGCGCACGATCGTGCCGGCCGTCGCCGAGCGGTCGATCCCGATCTCCACCGTGCTCGGCGAGGCGCGCCCGGCAGAGCTCGCCGGCAACACGCTGACGATCGAGTTTCCCGCGAGCGCGTCGTTCCATCGCCAGCTCGCGGAAGAGCCGAAGAACGTGACGATGCTCGCCGACGCGCTGTACGAGGTGACGGGCCAGCGGCTCGCGCTCGAGTTCGCGGTCGGCGAGACCGAGGCCGAGGCAGCCGCGGAGCTCGAGGGCCCCGCAGGCGAGGACCGCATCCTCGAGATGCTGAAGAGCGACCTCGGTGCTGTCGAACGCCCCGGGCCCGGCGACTAGCCAGGGCCGTCCGGATCAGACGGCTACGCTCCTGGCGATGCTGTCTCCTGCCGTGGACAATCTCGTCGCGCAGCTGACGCGGCTGCCGGGGATCGGCAGCCGGACGGCACAGCGGCTCGCGTTCCACCTCCTGCAGGTGTCGAAGCAGGAGGCGGAGGCGCTCGCCGAGGCGATCCAGGTCGTGAAGGAGCGCGTGCGGTTCTGCCGCGAGTGCGGCAACCTCACCGAGGAGGAGGTCTGCTCGATCTGCCTCGACGCTCGGCGCGACCACGCGATCATCTGCGTCGTCGAGCAGCCCGTCGACCTGATCTCGGTGGAGCGGACGGCGGAGTACCGCGGCCTCTACCACGTACTCGGCGGCTCGCTCTCGCCGCTCGACGGCGTCGAGCCGGAGCACCTGCGCATCGACGAGCTGCTGCGGCGCGTCGACCGCAACGGCGTCACCGAGGTCGTGCTCGCGACGAACCCGAACATGACGGGCGAGGCGACCGCGGCCTATCTCGCCGACCGCCTCCGTGGGCGCGTGCGCGTGACGCGGCTCGCGAGCGGGTTGCCGGTGGGTGGCGACCTCGAGTACGCCGACGAGGTCACGCTCGGCCGCGCCCTCTCCGGGCGCCGAGACATGCCCTAAAACGAACAGCCTTTCCCCGGTCGCCGGAACGCCTGCCTACACTCAGAGCATGTCGCTGACGCATCACGAGGCCGTTCCCGGGGTCGCTTCCGACGCGCAGGCGCGCGGTCGCGACCTCGTCGTGATGAAGTTCGGCGGCACCTCCGTCGGCGACACGCAGAAGATCAAGGACGTCGCGCGCCGCCTTGCCGCCGCGCGCGAGGCCGGCTACCGCGTCGTCGGTGTGCTCTCGGCGATGGGGCACACGACCGACGAGCTGATCCGGCTCGCGCAGGAGATCTCGTCACGGCCGAACGCGCGTGAGTACGACATGCTCGTCTCCACCGGCGAGCGCATCTCGAACGCGCTTTGCGCGATGGCGATCCAGGATCTCGGGCACGAGGCGGTCTCGCTGACGGGATCGCAGGCGGGCATCGTCACCGACACGGTGCACGGCAAGGCGAAGATCGCGGAGGTGCGCGGCCGGCGCATCAACGAGCTGCTCGACCAGGAGAAGATCGTGCTCGTCGCCGGCTTCCAGGGCGTCTCGTCGGCGAACGAGGTAACGACGCTCGGGCGCGGCGGCTCCGACATCACGGCGGCCGCACTCGCAGCCGCACTCGGCGCCACGGTCTGCGAGATCTACACGGACGTCGAGGGCGTGTTTACCGCGGACCCGCGAATCGTTCCGAACGCGAGGAAGCTGAAAGCGCTCACCTACGAAGAGATGCTCGAGCTCGCGGCGAGCGGCGCCAAGGTGCTGCAGCTACGCTCGGTCGAGTTCGCGCGCAACCACGACGTGCGGCTGCACGTTCGCTCCACCTTCTCCCAGGCGGAGGGAACGTGGATCGTCGACGAGGAGGACCCGGTGCTCGAAAAGGCAATCATCTCCGGCGTGGCGCACACGGACTGCGAGCCGCTGTTCCGCGTGCGCGACATCGATGCCGCGAAGCTGTTCGCCGAGCTCGCCGCCGCGAGCGTCAACGTCGACACGATTCTTCAGGTCGCATCCGACGAGATCGTCTTCAGCGCGCCGCTCGAGGACCGCGAGGCGTGCGAGGAGCTGCTCGGCTCGCTCGGCATCGAGTGGTCGATGCGCGACGACCTCGGCAAGGTGAGCCTCGTCGGCGCGGGCATGAAGAGTCATCCGGGCATCGCGGCGAAGACGTTCGCGACGCTCGAGCGGATCGGCGTCGAGTCGAAGGTGATCTCGACGTCGCCGATCAAGATCGCATGTCACGTCGCGACAGAGGACGTGCCGCGGGCCGTGTCCGCGCTTCACGACGCATTCGAGCTCGAAACCGCATGAGCGGCGATCCCCGCATCGGCGTCGTCGGCGCGACCGGCGCGGTCGGCACCGTCACGCTCGGGCTGCTCGCGGCGCGCGGTTACGGCAACGTGCGCGCGTTCGCGTCGG
>JANMWV010000465.1:0-3035 GCA_031394165.1 Actinomycetes bacterium | reverse complement strand
GTTACGCCCAGGGCTACATCTGCTCGTGTTGCTGGTGTAATCCTTCGACTTACTACTGGCACGGTTTTGCGGGGCGCTGCAGCGGGCTCGCCGCCGCGTGGTCACGCGCATCTTTGAGGCGCGTCGCCTCTTCGGCCTCGACCCACGCGTGCTTCAGCCACAGCTCCGACGACTGGTGCACGGTCTGGAAGAGCAGCTCATCGCGGTGCGCCCACTCGTCCGGCCCTTTCTGCAGCGCGAGCAGCTCGTCCGTGCGCAGGTAGCGCTCGTAGTCGCTCGGCGCGGGGCCGGCCAGGATCGGCGCGAACTCGTCGGGCTCGGTCGTCGCCACGGTCGGCAGCCTAGTGGCTGGGACGGGATTCCGTCCCGTCGAAGATCTGCATCGGCAGGCCGGCGAGCGGGACGCCACCGTCGGCGGTCACGAGCCACGTGTCCTGCATGTAGAGGCACGCCTGCCCGTCCGCCGAGATGGCGTGCGGATGCATCGACAGCACCATTCCCGCCTGGAGCTCGGTCTCGACGCCCTCGCCGATCTTGGGAAACTCGATCATCGTCATCCCGATCGAATGGCCGGTGACGTGGCCGAGATGGAAGCCGCGGCCGAGGAAGCCCTCGGAGACCGCTCGATGCGCGTCGTGCGCCGTGCGCCCGGGCCGGAGCGCGTCGGGCGCGGCCGCGTAGTACTCCTCGTACGCCTCGAGCATCCGCCTCGTGTCGTCGCTCTGCTCGCCCGGGCAGATCGCTCGCGAGACCTCGACCCAGTGACCGCCGGGGCCGGCGACCTCGAGCGACGGCAGCACGCAGTCGGTCGCCTCGAACACCTTCGAGCCGGCGATCTTGAACTCCGGCAGCGCCGAGCCGTTCGGGCCGTCGAGCACCATGTCCATCGTCCAGCGGCCGCAGCCCTGCTCGACGAAGTACTCCTCGCACGGCGCGAGCACCTCACGCTCGGTCTTGCCGGGTGCGAAGTGCTCGAGGAAGACCCAGAACCCCTCGGTGTTGATGCGCACGCTGTCGCGCACGGACTCGAGCTCGAGCTCCGACTTCACCATGCGCGCGTGGTCGAACGCGACGTCCCACGGCACGAGCTCGCACGCGTCGCCGATCGCGCCGAAGTCGCGCACCGTCATCACGTAGTCGAGCCCGTACACGCCGACTCGCTTGCCGCGCACACGGTCTGCAATCGCGGCGCCGGGGCGGTCGACGAAGAGCTGCTCCTCGATCCACGACGTTCCGTGCTCACCGACGTAGCGCGCCTCGCTGGGGAAGACGATCGACGGGTCGCCGTCGACGGGCAGCAGCACGTAGGCGTAGCGGTGCACGATCACGAAGCCGCTGAGATACGTCACGGCGCCCTCGAAGCCCGTGTACTCGTTGCCGCACACGAGCACGGCGTCGAGGCCGTCGCGCGCCGCGGCCTCGCGCACGAGCCGGTACCGCCGCTCGATCTCGGCCTGCGGCAGGCCTGTATAGGTCGGTTCGCCTACTGCATCCACGACTGCTCAACCCCTTTCACGAGTGCCCAGATCGCTTCATTCAGCGGCGTCGGCACACCGTGCTCGAGCCCGAAGCGGACGATACCGCCGTTCAGATAGTCGATCTCCGTCGTCCGGCGGGCCTCGACGTCCTGGAGCATCGACGCCTTGTGCCCATACGCGACCTCGGGCTTGGCGGCGTGGTCGATCAGCACTTCGGGGTCCGAGTCGAGCTCGATCCCCTGCGCGGTCGCGACCGCCTTGCCCTCGTTCACGAGCCCGGAGACAAGCGTGCGCAGGTCGGGGCGCTCACAGACGCGACCGTGCGTGAGGCCGGTGAGCGCGCCGATCGGGTTCGTCGACGCGTTGAAGATCACCTTGCGCCATTGCGGGCCGCGCGCATCCTCGACGGCGTGGGTCGGCATGCCCGCGCGCGTGCACGCGTCCGCGAGGCGCTGCACCTCGGCGAACGGCGCGGGCCGATCCTCGAACGGGCCGATCGTCGTGTCGCCCTTCACGTCCCACTGCACGTGGCCGGGCTCGAGGATCTTCCCGGCCGGAAACGTCGTGCCGCGAATCACGCGCTCGACGTGCGCGGCGAGCACCTGCTCGTTGCCGAGCCCGTTCTGCACCGTCGCGACCGAACCGGTTGCGAACGCGTGTGCCGTTGCGCGAATCGCGGGCTCGGTGTGCATCGCCTTCGTGGCGACGATGCCGAAGTCGCACGCGGGAAGCTCCTGCGGATCGGTCGTCGCGCGCGGATGCCCGACGACCTCGCCGGCCCCGGAGAGGCGCAGCCCGTTCGCATTGATTGCGTCGACGTGCTCGCGCGAGGCGTCGAACGCCCAGACCTCGACGTCCTCGAGTTGCGCAAGGTTCGCGGCGAACAACGAGCCGACGGCGCCGCAGCCGACGATGCAGATCTTCACGAGTAGCTTGCCTCCTTGGCCTTGACGAGCCGGTAGAGCGCGGTGTGCAGCGGTGCCGGCACGCCTGCCTGCTCCGCCTCGCGGACGAGCGAGCCCGTGATCAGCTCGATCTCGGTGGCGCGGTGCGCCCTGACGTCCTCCAGCATCGACGGAGAATGCCTGTGCCCGCGCTGCGTGGCGAGCACGTTCATCTCCCAGGGATCCTCGAACAGCTCCACGCCGGCCGCCGCCGCGACCGCCTTGCCCTCGTCCATCAGATCGCGAACGAGTAGGCCGAGATCGCCGGGCTCGTCCGTCGCCGCGAAATGCGGATCGTGCGGCAGGCCGGTGAGCGCGGCGACGGCGTTCACCGTTGCGTTGAAGATCAGCTTCGACCATTGCGCGGGACGCAGATCGTCGAACGCCTGCGCCTTCAGGCCCGAGGAGCCGATCAGCTCGGCGACTGCGCGCGCGTCAGCCGGCGTCGTGTCGCGGTACGGCCCGATCCACGTCTCGGTGTCGAGGACGTACTCGACCTGCGTGTCGCCGTGGCGCGTCCCGCTCATGAAGGTCACCGCCGACAGGAGCGGCCAGGCGCCGTGCGCGCCCGCGACCGCCTCGGCACCGAGGCCGTTCTGCACCGTCATCAACG
>JANMWV010000458.1:0-14556 GCA_031394165.1 Actinomycetes bacterium | reverse complement strand
CGCGAGGTTGCGCGCGAGGATCTCGGGCGGCTCGCCTTCGACGACGTCGTAGTCGGTGTCATCGTGGACGAGCTCCATCAGTTCCTCCCCGCCGGTGCGCCTGCCGGCACGGCGATGGCCCCTGTCGACTCCCCGTAGCCGTACGGGTCCGTCGAGAAGACGGGGATCCGGTCGAAGTTGTGCACGGGCACGGGCGACGGAAGCTGCCACTCGATCGATTTCGAGCCCCACGGATCTGCGGGCGCGGGCACGCGGTCGAACAGGAGTGAGCGCACGAAGTTGTAGAGGAAGAGCAGCAGCGAGGCGCCGAGCACGAATGCCGACACCGAGACCCACACGTTCAGGAACTGAAGGTTGTGGGGGTACGTGACGACCCGTCGCGGTTGTCCGAGCAAGCCGATCGCGAACAACGGCGCGAACGTCGAGTTGAACGCGATGAACATCGTCCAGAAGTGGATCTTCGCGAGACGCTCGTTCAGCTGGAACCCGGTCATCTTCGGCACCCAGTAGTACAGAGCCGCGAAGAACGTGAACACGAGCCCGCCCATGATCGTGTAGTGGAAATGGGCCATCGAGAAGAAGCTTCCGTGCGTCGTCACGTCACTCGGCACGTCCGAGAGGAAGACGCCAGAAAGCCCACCGATCAGGAAGTTGAAGAACCAGGCGAGACAGAAGAGCATCGGCACCGAGTAGCGAATGTGCCCGCGCCAGAGCGTCATCATCCCGCAGATGAAGGTGAAGCCCGTCGGGATCGAGATCAGCTCGGTCGACAGCATGTAGAACGGCCGCAGGTCGCCGTTGATGCCGCTCACGAACAGATGGTGCTGCCACACGAAGAATGAGAGCAGCGACACCCCGAGCAGGCCTGCAACCGCGAGGCGGTAGCCCCAGAGAGGCTTGCGCGCGAAGACCGGCAGCAGCTCCAGCACGATCGCGAATCCCGGCAACGCGAGCACGTACACCTCGGGATGTCCGAAGACCCAGAAGAGGTTCTGATACAGGTACGCGCTGCCGCCGGCAGCGGCGACGAAGAAGCTCGTCTGAGCGGTGCGGTCGAGCAGCGCCATCGCGAGCGTCGCGACGAGCACCGGCGCGGCGAGCACCATCAGCGCCGAGGTCGCGAGCACGCCCCAGACGAAGATGGGCAGGCGCGACCAGGTCAGTCCCGGTGCGCGCATGGTCACGATCGTCGCGATCATGTTCAGCCCGAGCAGCGTCATCGAGATGCCGACGAGCGCGAAGAAGAGGATGTAGGCGTCCATCCCGGGGTTTGCCTGTCCGCTCAGCGGCTCGTAGCCCGTCCAGCCCGTCGGGAAGCCGCCGAAGAAGATCGAGGTCTCGAGGATCGCGCCTCCGGCCATGAGCAGCCAGAAGGTCAGCGCCTCGATCCGCGGGAACGCCATGCGGCGCGCGCCGATCATGATCGGGACGAGGTAATTGCCGAACGGGCCGAGGATCCCGCTCGTCATCATCCCCATCATCATCGTGCCGTGGAGGCCGACGATCGTCAGGTACGACCCGGCCGACCACACCTGATGATCCGGCCGCAGCAGCTCGATGCGGATGAGCATCGCGTTCAGGCCGCCGATGAAGAAGAAGACGCCGATCCCGACGAGGTACTGGATGCCGACGACCTTGTGGTCGGTGCAGAGCCCGAAGTAGCGGCCGATGCCCTCGCTCTCCTTCGCCCGCAGCGACGGCGGGTAGCCGCGCAGGCGCGCGAACGGATAGTTGAAGAAGCCGAGCCCGCCCAGGAAGCCGAGTACTCCGAACGTGTAGGCCAGGACGAGCGAGAGCTCGTTGAAGTCGACGTCGGCGAAGTAGGCGATGCTCTTGCCGTGGATCGCGTGGGCCGTGAACCAACCGAGGTACCAGCCGCCGACGCCGAGCACGCACGCCGTGAGCAGGTTGAAGCCGACGAGGCGACGCCAGACGGGCGGACGCTGCTCGACCGCGACGCTGCTCATCCGGCCCTCCTCTGTGGGTCTGGGAAATAGGTCCTCGCGTACGGCGGCAGGTACTTCGCCACGGCGGCGAAGTTCTGCTGCTGCTGCTTGACCCACGACGTGAAGTCGGACTGCGAGACGATCCGGCCGGTCGAGAACATGTATCCGTGCCAGAGCCCGCACAGCTCTGCGCAGTGGACGTGGAAGGTGCGCGGGCCCTTCGTCTTCAGATACGCGACGTTGTCGACGCCGGGGTTCGCATCTGCCTTGATCCCGAGCTCGTAGGCCCAGAACGAATGGATGGCGTCGAGCGACGTGACGTGCAACTCGATCGTCGTGTCGGCCGGTAGCACGAGATCCGGCGTCTCGAGACCGTCATAGGACGGATACCGGAAGGTGAACTGCCATTGCTGGCCGATCACCTGTACCTGCAGCTTCGGCCCCGAAGGCACCGCGATCGGGCTCGGCCCCTGGCCGCCGCCTGCACCGTTCTGGAGCAACTCGTAGGTGCCGAAGCCGGCGAAGAAGAGGACGATGACGGCGCTCATCACGATCCAGAGGATCTGGATTCGGGTGTCGTTTCGCAGCGGCGGCCCGTCCACGAGCGTGTCGCCGCTGTGCCGGAACTGCGTCAGCGCATAGGCGAAGAAGACGGCGAGCAGGCAGATGACCGGTGTGAGCACGGTCACCATCAGCGTGTTGTCGAAGACCTGGCCCGCACCCTGCTCGCTTGCGTTCCCGGGTGGGAACGCCGGGCCGACGAAGATGGCGACCAACGGCGTTGCGACCAGGCTGAGCACGATCCAGGCGACGACCACCCGCTTCGCGTGATCCGGCTGTGAGCTCGGGACGGAGGACACAGGCCTAGACGACGTCGAGGAATCCGTCCATGTAGCCGATCGACTGCATCGGTCCGCCGAAGCCGTCGAGCCATCCGGCCGCGCAGGGCACGAGGCATTGCCATCTGTAGTGGCCCTTCGCGCCGGTGTGGAAGGTGAACTGGATCGTCCGGTGATCGCTCGAGAGCGCGCAGGGCGCGTAGTCGCACGGATGCTTCGCGTCGTCGGGAACGGGGGCGATCGGAACGACGAGCCCGTATTGCGCCACCGCGAAGGTGTGCGACGCGTCGGGCGGTGGCAGCACCTTCAGCGGCTTGCCGTCGACGATCATCACGTTGCTCTCGACGCCCTGCGGCTGCGCGTAGAGCGGATTGCGCAGGCCGCTCGCGCCGTCGAAGTTGTAGATCGTCATGTGCACGGTCGCGTTCGCCGGCAACCGCCAGACGGTCGACCGCTGCCACTTCCCCTTCGCGTCGCGCACGAGATACGACACCCAGTCCGGGTGCCCAGGGCTGAGCTTGGGGCCGACCGCCGCGACAGTCTCGATGGTGAGCTCGACCACCGGATGGCCGCCGGTCGTCTTCACCGGCAGCACGGTGGTGACGGGCGATCCCGCGTCGGTCGCGAGCTTCGCGACGTAGAGCCCGATCAAGACGCCTGCGACGGCGAGCGTCACCGCGACGCCGAGCAGCTTCCAGGTCTTCGGGCGCATTCGGCCGATCATCGACGCGCGCGGCGCACACTGACCCGGAGATGACGGAGGTGTCATGCTCGCGTCATTTACACGTCATCTGCGGCCCGTTACAGTCGAAGCCCGGCGGCTACCGAATCGGAGCGCGATGCGAATTCTGGTGATCGAGGATGAGGCCCGCATCCAGGCGTTCCTGACGCGAGGCCTGGAGGCCGAGGGCTACTCCGTCGTCGCCGTCGGCAACGGGCGCGAGGGCGTGACGCTCGCGGCGGCGGGGCGGTGGGACCTCGTGGTGCTCGACCTGCTGCTCCCGGGGCTCGGCGGCCTCGAGGTCCTGGCAGAGCTGCACCGGGTGCGGCCGCGTCTGCCGGTGCTGATCCTCTCGGCGCGGACCGATCTCCAGACGAAGTTGAAGGGGTTTGCGCTCGGAGCGACGGACTACATGCCGAAGCCGTTCTCGCTCGACGAGCTGCTCGCCAGGGTCCGTGTACAGCTGCGCGGCTCACAACCCCCCGGCGAAGACCACCTCCTCGAGGCGGGGTGTGTCGTCCTCGACCTCGCACGCCGCCAGGCGCGGATCGGCGAGCTCGTCACCGACCTCTCCGACCGGGAGTTCCGGCTCCTCCACCATCTCCTGCTCCACGTCGGCGAGGTGATCAGTCGCGAGCGGCTGCTTGCCGAGGTCTGGGGCTACGGCTTCGACCCGGGGTCGAACGTCGTCGACGTGTGCGTACGGCGCCTGCGCCAGAAGCTCGGGCCCGAGGCTCCGATCGAGACGATCAGGCATGCGGGCTACCGGCTGGCTGCGGCGTAACTCCGTCGAGGTCGCGTGGGGAGCGTTCGCCCTGGCGAACTGGGGCGCGATGATCGCGTGGCCTGCCTGGGAGACGATTCCATTCCACTTCGTGTGGATCAGCCTCACGATCGTCTACGGCTTCCGCGTCTGGTCGTCTCCGGCGACGGCTGCGGTGCTCTCGGTTGTGATCCTCGGCACGGGCGCGAGCATCGGCGTCGACGCATTCGGTGGGGTCCAGCTCTGGGGCGAGCTGTTCGAGGTCCCGCTCATGTCGGCGATGTTCCTGGCGATGGTCTGGCATGCGCGGCGGCGCCAGGCTGCGCTCCGCACGCTCGCAGGGCTCGCCGAAACGCGCGCTTCGCTGCTCGAGCGGCAGGAGCGGTTTCTGCACGACGCTTCGCACGAGCTGCGGACGCCGGTGACGATCGCGCGCGGTCACCTCGAGCTGCTGCGGCGGGATCAGCCCGATGCGCCGGAGCTGGGAGTCTCGCTCGACGAACTGGACCGCATCGAGCGAATCGTCTCCCGGCTGCTGCTGCTCGCGAAGGCCGACCAGCCCGACTTCGTTCGCTTCGCGGACGTCGAGATCGACGGCTTCCTCGAGGACGTCTTCATGCGCTGGTCCGAGGTTGCCGAGCGGGCATGGCGACTCGAGCTGGACGTGGTGGGGCTCGTGCAGGTGGACGAAGAGGCACTACGGAGCGCTCTCGACGCGCTGCTCGAGAATGCCGTCAAGTACACCAAGCCCGGCGCAGCGATTCAGCTGCGCGCACACGCCGCCGGCGGCGAGATCGTGATCGAGGTCGCCGATGGGGGATACGGCGTCGCGCCCGAAGCGCGCGAACGGATCTTCGACCGCTTCGCGCGCGCGGACGACGCGCGGACGCGGGAGCTCGGCGGCGTCGGCCTGGGGCTTTCGATCGTCACCGCAATCGCGGCTGCGCACGGCGGCCGCTGCACGGTCGAGTCGGGACCGCGCGGCACGACGTTCGCGTTGCACCTCCCGGCGCGGCACCGGCGCGCGGAGCCGGCCACGGAGGAGCTGCTCGGCGCGGCCGGACTCGTCTAGGCGACGTGAGAGTCGAGTGCGGCGCGCAACGATCCGACGTATTCGCGCAGCGCGTCCGGCCCCTCCTCCGCGACCTGGAGCGCGCGGGACCCGACCACGATCCCGTCTGCGAGCTCGGCCACCGTGCGTGCGTGCTCCGGTGTCGAGATCCCGAAGCCGGCGTAGAGCGGCACGTCCGTCAGCCGGCGCGCGCGCTCGACGAGCCCGGGCAGGGCGGAGGAGACCTCGCCGCGCGCACCCGTCGTGCCGGTGACGGTGACGAGGTAGAGCCAGCCGTCGGTGCTGCCGCCGGCGAGCGAGATGCGCTCGTCGGTGGACGTGGGCGCGACGAGGTGCACGCGCCGGGTCTCGGGCCGCTCGTCGCAGGGCAGGTCGGCGACGATCATGCTCGCGCCGCCCGCCGCGTGCACGTCGTCGGCGAAGCGCTCCCATCCGTACGCCTCGAGCAGCGACGAATACGTCATCGGCACGAGCGGCGTGCCGGGCACGAGCGCGTGCGTCTGCGCGAGCACGTCGATGCACTGGCGCGTGCGCATGCCGCGCGAGAGCGCGCGCTCCGCCGCACGGCGGATCACGGGGCCGTCTGCGAGCGGGTCCGAGAACGGAAAGCCGAGCTCGACGATGTCGGCGCCGCCGTCGACCGCAGCCTTCGCGAGCTCCGGCGTCTCGGGCTCGGCCATCAGGTAGATCACGAGTTTCTTGGTCACGACAGCTTCTCCAGTCCGGCCAGCGCCTCGGCGAGGTCCTTGTCGCCGCGCCCCGAGAGGCACACGAGGATCAAGTCGGCGTCGAGCTCCCGCGCGCGGGCCAGGGCATGCGCCGGCTCGAGCGCCGGGATGATCCCTTCGGTGCGGGCGAGGTCGCGGAAGGCCAGCAGCGCCTCCTCGTCGGTCGCGTCGACGTACGACGCGCGGCCGGTGTCCCGCAGGAACGCGTGCTCGGGCCCGACGCCCGGATAGTCGAGCCCTGCCGAGATCGAGTGTGCGTCGGCGATCTGCCCGTCCTCGTCGGCGAGCACCGAGGAGCGCGCGCCGTGCAGCACGCCGGGCCGGCCGCTGCCGAGCGACGCCGCGCCTGCCGCCTCGACGCCGATGAGACGCACGTCCAGGTCGTCGAGGAAGCCGTGGAACATGCCGATCGCGTTCGAGCCGCCGCCGACCGCAGCGATGACCGCCTCCGGCAGCCGCCCTTCCGCGGCGAGATGCTGCTCGCGCGCCTCGCGGCCGATCACCGACTGCAGCTCGCCGACGAGCTCCGGATACGGCGCCGGGCCGACGCACGAGCCGATGAGGTAGTGCGTCGTCTCGACGTTCGTGATCCAGTCGCGGATCGCCTCGCTCGTCGCCTCCTTCAGCGTCTTCGTGCCGAAGTCGACGGGGCGGACCTCTGCGCCGAGCAGGCCCATGCGCTCGACGTTGGGCTTCTGACGGCGGATGTCCTCCTCGCCCATGTAGACGACGCATTCGAGCCCGAACTTCGCGCACACGGTCGCTGTCGCAACGCCGTGCTGGCCCGCGCCCGTCTCCGCCACGATGCGCCGCTTGCCGAGCCGCTGCGCGAGCACGATCTGGCCGAGCGCGTTGTTGAGCTTGTGCGCACCGGTGTGCAGCAGGTCCTCGCGCTTGAGGTAGATGCGCTTGCCGGGTGCGAACCGCTCGCTGAGCGTCAGAGGCGTCGGGCGCCCTGCGTACGACGTGAGCAGCTCGTGCAGCTCCGTGTGGAAGGAGTCGTCGGCGAGCGCCGCCCGCCAGCCCTGCTCGAGCTCGTCGAGCGCCGGGATCAGCGTCTCGGGGACATAACGGCCGCCGTAGGTTCCATACGCGCTCGTGCTCATGTGCGTGCCTCCTCGATGTACGCGCGCACGCGCGCGTGGTCCTTGATTCCCGGTTCTGTCTCGAGCGACGACGACGCGTCGACCGCCCACGGTTGAACTGCGGTGATCGCCGCGCGGACGTTCTCCGGCCCGAGCCCGCCCGCGAGCACGACGCGGCCCTCGACACCGGCGGCCGACTGCCAGTGCGCAGGATCGCTGCCCTCCCAGGGCTGGTCGAGCAACCGTGCCACCTGCTCGCCGTCGCGCAGGATCGCGGCTTCGCGGGAGCGATGGCCGTTCTCGCGCCGGTGCAGCTGCACGAGATCCGCCGGTGTGTCGTGCATGTCCTCGACGAAGACGGCGACGGAGAGCGCCGTCTCGGGCACGTCGAGCACCGCCGGCGCGCGGCGCGGCGTCTCCTGCGCGAGGATGAAGCCGAGCAGGTCGGCTCCCGCTTCGACCGCTGCGTCGACGTCCTCTTGCCGCGTGAGCCCGCACACCTTCACGAGCGGGCGCGAAAGCAGCTCGCGCAACTTCGCCGCCGGGTCGGCCGCCTGCATCAGCGACGAGCCGACGAGGATCGCATTCGCGCCCGCGAGCTCGGCTGCCGCGCCCTGCGCGCGCGTGTAGACGCCGCTCTCGGCGATGACGATGCGGTCCTTCGGCGCCTGCGACACGAGCTCGAGCTGCTTGCGTCGGTCGATGTGGAACGTCGCGAGATCGCGGGCGTTGACGCCGATGATCGGCGCCTGGAGGGCGACCGCACGCTGCAGCTCGGCCTCGTCGTGCGCCTCGACCAGCGCGTCCATGCCGAGCTCCTCGGCGTACGCGAGGAGCCGCGCGGTCGTCGCGTCGTCGAGGTCGCGCAGGATCAGCAGCACCGCGTCGGCTCCCGCCTCGCGGAGCTCCCGCAGGTGTCCTTCGGTGGAGAAGAAGCCCTTGCCGATCAGCGGCGCGCTCGTCGCGGAGCGCGCGGCGCGCAGGTCGTCGACCGTGCCGGCAAACCGCTCGTCGACGAGCACCGAGATTGCCGCCGCGCCCGCTGCCGCGAACGAGGCGGCGAGTCGCGCCGGGTCGGCGTCGGGGCGCAGGTCACCCATCGACGGCGAGCGGCGCTTCACCTCGGCGATCGCGCGCAGTCCGGGACGCGCGAGCGAGTCTGCGAATCTCACTCCGGCACCTCCGCCTGCGAGAACGCGACGAGCTCCTCGAGCCGCACCGCTGCGGCGCCCGAGTCGATGGCCTCGCGCGCATGCTGGATTCCCTCGCGCAGGTCCTCCGCATGGCCGGCTGCGGCGATGCCGCCGGCGGCGTTGAGGATCACGGCGGCGCGGTGGCCTCCATCGGCGCCTGCGAGCACGTCGCGCAGCGCCCGCGCGTTCGTCGCAGGGTCGCCGCCCCGCAGCTCCGAAGGATCACACCGCTCGATGCCGAGATCGAGCGGATCGAGCTCGTACTCGCGGACGCTGCCGTTCTCGACTTCGCAGACGAGGTTGGGTCCGCACGGCGAGAGCTCGTCGATGCCTCCGGCGCCGTGAACGACGTAGGCGCGCGCCACGCCGAGCTGCACCAGCGCCGCTGCGAGCGTGCGCGTCAACTCCGGCGAATACACGCCGAGCATCAACGCCCGCGCTCCGGCGGGATTCGTCAGAGGGCCGAGGACGTTGAAGACGGTCCGGGTCGCGAGCTCGCGGCGCACCGGCGCAGCGTGCCGCATTGCCGGGTGGTGCGCCTGCGCGAAGAGAAAGCCGAAACCGAGCTCGTCGATCGAACGTTCGATCCGGTGGGGCTCGAGGTCGAGCCGGAAGCCCAGGGCTTCGAGGACGTCGGCCGCACCTGTCGCGGACGAGGCCGCGCGATTGCCGTGCTTCGCGATCCCTACACCGGCGCTTGCTGCGACGAGCGCCGCCGCGGTCGAGATGTTGAAGGTGTTCGCGCCGTCGCCGCCGGTGCCGACGATGTCGACGAGATCGGTGCGTTGCGGCCGGACGTGCAGCACGTGCTCGCGCATCGCCTCGGCACAGCCTGCGATCTCGTCGGCCGTCTCGCCCTTCGCGCGCAGCGCGATCAGGAAGCCCGCGATCTGTGCCTGCGTCGCGTCGCCGCGCATGATCGTGTTCATCGCCTCGCGCGCATCCTCGCGCGAGAGATCGTGGCGATCGAGCAGCTGTGCGAGCGCCTGCTGGATCACAGGAGGCCGCCGAGGAAGTTGCGCGCGAGTATCGGGCCGTCGGGCGTCAGCACCGACTCCGGATGGAACTGCACGCCGACGACCGGCAGCGTGCGATGGCGCACGGCCATCACCTCGCCGTCCTCGGCGTACGCGGTCGGCTCGAGGACGTCGGGCAGCCGTGTCGCCGCGAGCGAGTGGTACCGACCTGCGGCGAAGGCTGCGGGCAGATCGGTGAAGAGCCCGGTGCCGTCGTGCATCACGGGGCTCGCCTTGCCGTGGAGCAACTCGCGCGCGTAGCCGACCTCGCCGCCGAACGCCTCGACGATCGCTTGATGTCCCAGGCACACGCCGAGTGTCGGCGTCGTGGCGCCGAGTCGACGCACGACGTCGATCGATATGCCGGCGTCTGCGGGGCGTCCGGGGCCGGGGGAGACGACGAGGTGCGACGGCGTGAGCCGCTCGGCCTCGTCGACATCGAGCTCGTCGTTGCGCAGCACCTTCACCTCCACTCCGAGCGCGCCGAACAGGTGAGCGAGGTTGTACGTGAACGAGTCGTAGTTGTCGATCAGCAGGATCATTGCCGCTGCTCCTGCTCGGCCAGCTCGATCGCGGCCTCGAGCGCGCCCAGCTTGTTCAGGCACTCCTGGTGCTCCTCCGCCGGATCGGAGTCGGCCACGATGCCGCCGCCCGCCTGGAGATGTGCGACACCGTCCCGCAGCACCAGGGTGCGGATGGCGATGCACGTGTCGAGCTCGCGCTCCTGCGGAAAGACGTAGCCCACGGCGCCACCGTAGATGCCGCGACGGTATCCCTCGAGCTCCGAGATGATCTGCATCGCGCGCACCTTCGGCGCGCCCGATACCGTGCCGGCGGGGAAGCAGGCGCGCAGCAGCTCGAACGGCGTACAACTGTCGAGCAGCTCGCCGACGACCTCCGACACGAGATGCGTGACGTGCGAGTAGCGCTCGGCCTCCATGAAGCGCGCGACGCGAACCGAGCCGGGCACGCACACACGGGAGAGGTCGTTGCGGCCGAGATCGACGAGCATCACGTGCTCGGCGCGGTCCTTCTCCGACGACAGCAGCGCCTCGGCGTCGCCCTCACCGGGCGCGATCGTGCCGGCGATCGGGTTGAGCTCGGCACGGGTGCCCTCGCACTTCACGACCGTCTCGGGTGAGCTGCCGACGAGCGCGACGTCGTCGAGCTCGAGCAGGAAGAGATACGGAGAAGGGTTTACACGTCGCAGCGCGCGGTAGAGCTCGAGTGCCGACGCGGACGTCGGACGCTCCGCCCGCTGGGAGATCACGACCTGGAAGACGTCGCCCTCGCGAATGTGCTCCTTCGCGCGCTCGATGCGGCGCAGGTGCTCGTCCCGCTCCGGGAACCGCCGCAGCGGGCCGGGCGTGCCGGTGCCCCGCGGAAGCTCGGGCTGCGGGACGGCGAGCGCGTCGGCGACCTGCTCCGGGTCGCCGATCAGGGCCTGCGCGACCCCTCGCGCGTGGTCGAAGCGGACGAGCAGCTCCGGCACGACGGCAATGCTCGACGGGAAGCCCGGGCCCTCGGCCGGGAGCGGAACGGTGGGCTCGACGGTCGCTGCGAAGTCGTAGCCGAGGTAGCCGACGATCGGTTCGCCGAGCGTCTCGGCTTCCTCGAAGTCGACGAGGCGCGAGCCGCAGCCGACGAACGAGTAGCGGCCGAGGCGGCCGCGCTCCACCGACTCGAGCAGGAACGTCCCTCTCACGCCGTCGCGCCCGCGCAGGCGCAGGTAGGCCCCGAGCGGGGTGAGCAGATCCGTGGCGATGTCGGGTATCACTGTCATGAGACGAAAACGGCTCCCTCAGGGAGCCGGATCGAGCGAGGCGGGCTGTGTGCGCCGGTGCTAGCGCAGGCTCCCGCAACGCTCGGTGCGCCAGGCCCACCAGGTGCGGGAGGAGGAGATCATTGGCTTCAGGGTACGGGCGCGTTCGGCGGCCGTCAACCGTCGAACGGCACGAGCGGGTCGCCCGTTCGCCCGTAGCTAGGCTCTTTTCGTGAGCCGCACCGTCATCGTCTCCGCCGTGCGCACACCGTTCGGCAGGCTCGGCGGCGGCCTGAAGCACCTCCAGGCCACCGAGCTCGGCGCGATCGCGATCCGTACGGGCCTCGAGCGCGCCGGCGCCGACCCGGCCGATGTCGACTACGTGATCATGGGGCACGTGTTGCAGGGCGGTGCCGGGCAAGCGCCCGCGCGCCAGGCGGCCGTGGGTGGCGGAATCCCGATCGAGGTGCCTGCGGACACGATCAACAAGGTCTGCGCGTCCTCGATCCGCGCGGTCGAGATCGCGGACTCGATGATCCGTGCGGGCGATGTGGAGCTCGTCGTCACCGGCGGCATGGAGTCGATGTCGAACGCGCCGTACATCCTTAAGCAGGCGCGGTTCGGCTACCGGCTCGGTGACGGCACGCTCATCGACCTGATGACGCACGACGGGCTCACGTCGTCGTTCGACAACCAGCACATGGTGCAGCAGGCGTCGTTCGTCTCCCGCGAGCTCGGGATCGCGCGCGAGGATCAGGACCGCTGGGCGCTGCGCTCGCACGAGCGCGCCGCGGCGGCGCAGGACGCAGGCCGCTTCGATGACGAGATCGTTCCCGTCGACGAGCTCACGGCGGACGAGAGCGTGCGTCGCGACACGACGTACGAGCGGCTCGCGGCACTGAAGCCCGTATTCGACCCGGACGGCACGACGACGGCCGGCAACGCGCCGGGCGTCAACGACGGGGCATCGTGCGTCGTCGTGTGCTCCGAGGAGTATGCGAAGCGGCATGGGCTCGAGCCGCTCGCAACCGTGCTCTCGCAGGGCTATGTCGCGGACGAGTTCGCGTATCTCGCGCGCACGCCTGCGAAAGCGGGCGCGATGGCGCTCGAGCGTGCGGGGAAGGCGATCGGCGACGTCAAGCGCGTCGAGCTCAACGAGGCGTTCGCGTCGGTCGCCCTCAACTCGACGCGCCTGCTCGAGGCGGATCCCGAGATCGTCAACGTCAATGGCGGCGCCGTCGCCCTCGGCCATCCGATCGGCGCGAGCGGCGGTCGCATCCTCGGCACGATGATCCACGAGCTGCGCCGCAACGGCGGTGGGCTCGGCCTCGCCGCGATCTGCAGCGGCGGCGGCCAGGGCGACGCCCTGCTGATTGAGGTCTAGAGAGGGAACCCCGCAGGGGCGGGCGGTGTAGGACTACCGTCAGCGTCGAAGGAGGAACGATGGTTCGCCGGCTCGGTTCCCTGCTCGTCGTCGTCGGGGCACTCGCGCTCGTCCCGGTTGCCTCGGCTGCCTATCCCACGCCGTTCGCCGTGCAGGGCGGTGCAGGTCTATCCAGCCTTGACGCCTCGATGCGCTTCGTCGCGCTCAAGGCGGGCAAGAACACGCGGCTCAACGCCGTCGAAGCCCTGGGAGGCGCGACCGTCATGACGCGGACCGTCACCGGCGTGTTCGGGATCGCGTCGCTGACGCAGAGCGGCCTTGCCGGCGGGCTCTTCCACGACGGCAGCGCGTTCGTGCTCCAGAGCGTCGGCCTCACGTCGACATCTCGTTTCATAATCGTCGGTGCGAAGGATCTCGTCCCGCGTCAGACGATCACGCTGAAAGGAGCATTCGGGTTCGATGCGCTCTCGCCGGACGGCTCGAAGCTCTACCTGATCCAGCACACGTCGAGCAAGGACTTCCAGCACTACGTCGTGCGTGCGTACGACATGAACACGCACACGCTCCTTCCCGGTCGAATCGCCGACAAGGCGCAGAAGAGCTGGGTGATGCAGGGATTCGCCGTCGACCGCGTGACGACTCCCGACGGTCGGTGGGCATACACGCTGTACGCGAATCCGGGCGGCTACCCGTTCGTCCATGCGCTCGACACGGTGCGCGGCGTCGCGCATTGCGTCGGCGTCCCGTGGCGGGGCGACCAGAACGAGCCGTGGAACATGCGACTCGCGTTGCGCGACGATGAACGGAGCCTCGCGGTCAACCGGCAGGCAGGAAGCGGCTTCGTCGCGATCGACCTCTCGACCTGGAAGATCTCCTACCTCGACGGCTCCGGTAAGTAGAACGAGGGATCTGCCGGGCCGATAGCCTGCTCTTTTGTGGAGTTCGAGCACGTACTCGTCGTCGGCGCCGGGCAGATGGGCGGCGGCATCGCGCAGGTCGTCGCGGCGTCGGGGCGACGGGTCTCGCTCTACGACGCCGCGCCCGGCGCGGTCGCGCGCGGGATCGCGGCGATCGCGAAGAGCCTCACGAAGCTCGCAGAGAAGGGCGGCGCAGATCCGGCCGAGGTGCTCGCGCGCATCGAGCCTGCCGACGGGCTCGTTGCCGCCGACCTGCTGATCGAGGCGGTCGTCGAGGACGCCGACGTCAAGCGCGACGTCTTCCGGCGCGCCGACGAGTTGTTCGCCGCGGGCGCCGTGCTCGCGTCGAACACGTCGTCGATCCCGATCACGCTGCTCGCCGCAGCGACGTCGAGGCCAGACCGGGTCGTCGGCATGCACTTCTTCAATCCGGTGCCTGTGCTGAAGCTCGTCGAGGTGATTCGGGGCCTCGAGACGTCGGACGAGACGGCGCGGGCGATCTCGGCGCTCGCCGTCGACCTCGGCAAGACGCCGGCCGAGGCCCGCGACCTGCCCGGCTTCGTCTCGAACCGCATCCTCATGCCGTTCATCAACGAAGCGGCCTACGCGCTGCTCGAGGGCGTCGCCGAGCCCGAGGCGATCGACACGATCGCGAAGCTCGGGTTCGCCCATCCCATGGGCCCGCTGGCGCTCGCCGACCTGATCGGCCTCGACACCTGCGTGGCGATCATGGAGGTGCTCCACGAGGGGCTCGGCAATCCGAAGTACGCGCCCTGCCCGCTGCTGCGGCAGTACGTGCAGGCCGGCCGCCTGGGGCGGAAATCCGGCCGCGGCTTCTACGAGTACCCGTAGAGCGGTGCATGCTTCTCCTCGCTGCGGCGTAGCGGCCTAATAGTGCTTTGTTAGTTCGTTGAAGGGTCCTGTCTCGGGGCGGCGAATGGTGTCCGCGTTGGCGGTCATCGTTCGAGGAGGAGACGGATGGAAGCTGAGTTGGTGGAGATGTCGGCGAGCGAGCCGCGCGAGCGGCTGCTTGGGTTTGTCGAGGAGATGGTGCGGCCGCTGCCGCATGTGCGCCAGCGTGAGAACGCGCTGTTGTATGTGCGCGGGTTGATCGAGCAGGGTGGCCGCAA
>JANMWV010000433.1:0-12208 GCA_031394165.1 Actinomycetes bacterium | reverse complement strand
GGGCGACGACGTTCCAGGCGTTGATTCCGCTCGTCGAGTCGAACTTCTATGCGCAGGGCGTCCAGCGTCGATTGCTCGTCGTCTTCACGGACGGCGAGTCGTCGAAGATCTCACCGTTCCTCGAGATCAGGCTGCACCACCGGGTCACACCCGTGTTCGTCCACGTGTGGGCGGACGGCGAACGGATCTACGGCCAGCGCGGCCGACCCGACTCGAACTACGCGTCCGATCCCGAGAGCACGGCGGCGCTCGACCGGCTCGCGATGCTGACGGGCGGGCGGCATTCGTTCCCGGAACAGCAGGCGGGACACGTCGCTCGCGTCGCGCGAGACGCCGTCGGCTTTGGAGGAACGCGCGCCCACATCGCCGCGTACGCGCGCGTCGCACTCGCGCCGTGGTTCGTGCTGGCCGGCATCGTGCCGCTCGCGTTCCTGCTCTGGCGCCGGAACGCCTGAGAAGCTCTAGGGGACGATTCGTACCGACGCTTTGAGCGCCTTGAGCAGCCGCTCGAAGCGCGAGACACACGTGCCGTGGACGCGTACGGTGCTGGCGCCGACCCTGATGTAGGTGGTGGCGACATCCGGCAGGGTGCCGCGGCAGTTCGTCGCTTTCCTCAGCATGACGAACTCGGTCTCCGTCGCGACCCTGTTCAGGGTCGCGAGCTGCGCCGAGCTGAGCAGCTTCCGCCGCACCGTGACGGCCCCGGAGGTGTGGACAACGCCGCTGTTGGCGATCGTCACGGTGTACGGGCGGATGTTGCCCCCGATCCGGCCGAATGCGAAGCCCGTCGGCTGCACTGCAGCGGCGGCGAACGATCCGCCACCGGCGGCGGCGAGCAGCAAGACGAGTGGGACGGCGCGGCGCATGGAGGCAAGGCTACCCCGGGGTACGCAGCTCAGGCCCACCACATCTCGCCGGGCTGCTCCTTCAGGAGCACGCGCTGGAGCACGTCGACCGCCTTGCCGAGCCCTTCGGAGACCGACGCCAGGCCGTCCTCGTGCTCGATGCTCATCACTCCGTCGTAGCCGGCCGTGCGCAGCGCGCTGACGAAGTCGCGCCAGAACTTCTCGTCCTGCCCGTAGCCGACGCTACGGAACGACCACGACCGCTCGCTGAAGTTCGCGTAATGCTTCGTGTCGAGCACGCCGTTGACGCGGATGTTCGCGCGATCGAGATAGACGTCTTTTGCATGCACGTGGAAGAGGGCGCCCGCGCGGCCGAGCACGCGCACGGCCTCGATGGGATCGATGCCCTGCCAGAGGAAGTGGCTCGGATCGAGGTTCGCACCGAGCTCGGGGCCCGCCGCCTCGCGCATGCGCAGGACGGTCTCCGGGTTGTAGACCAGGAACCCCGGGTGTGGCTCGAACGCGACCTTGAGCAGCCCGGTCTCACGCGCGAACGCCGCCTCCTCCGTCCAGTACGGGATCGCGCGCTCGTTCCACTGCCAGTCGAGGATCTCGAGGTAGTCGGGCGGCCACGCGCACGTCACCCAGTTGGGGAACTTCGCGCCCGGCGCGTCTCCGGGGCAACCCGAGAACAGGTTCACCGTGTCGACGCCGAGCTCGACCGCGAGCCGCGCGGTCTTGCGCCAGGTCTCGTGGTGGATGCGCGCGAAGTCGGCGTCGGGGTGCAGCGGGTTGCCGTGGCAGCTGAGCGCGCTGATGGTGAGCCCGCGCTGTTCGATCGCACCGAGGAGCTCGCTCTGCTTCGTAGGGTTCCCGAGCAGCGCATCCGGATCGCAGTGACTGCTCCCCGGGTAGTTCCCGGTGCCGAGCTCGACCGCCTCGATCCCGAGGGACGCCACCCGGTCGAGCATCTGCTCGAACGGGAGATCGGCGAAGAGGACGGTGAAGACTCCGAGCTTCATGGTGCGAGCCTAACCAACCGCGCACGAACGTGACGCGGTGCGGACCGTCGCGGAGCGGAGCTTGCTCCGCGCAGCAGTGACGCGCCCGCAACGAGAGACGCAGAAGGGGGCTCACGGGGGAAACATGGTTTCCCCTGTGAAGCGAGCGAAGCGAAGCGTAAGGCGCCTACCAGAGTCGAACTGGTGTACACGGCTTTGCAGGCCGTTGCCTAGCCACTCGGCCAAGGCGCCACAGCGCCTCATCGTAGCCGGGGTCGGCCGACCACCTCGTCGATGAACGCGCCGGCGCGCGTGAAGCAGTCGATCCGGTTCGCGAGCTTCTCGATCGTGTGACCCTCGTCCTCGTAGACGACGAGCTCGCAGCGAACGCCCCTCTCGGTGAGCACACGATGGATGGCCCGCGACTCCCCGATGGGGACGCGCGGATCGTTGACGCCGTGCTGAATGAAGAGCGGCGCCCGGATCGCGTCGATGTGGGTCATCGGCGACACGTCGATCAGGAAGTCGCGGTCGTGCGCGAGCGAGCCGTACTCGCGCTCACGGGCCGCGCGCCGGTAGTCGGACGTGTGCTCGAGAAACGTGACGAGGCTCGAGATCCCGACCATCTCGACGCCGGCCGCCCAGAGCCCGGGCTGGAAGGCGAGCCCGGCGAGCACCATGTAGCCGCCGTACGACCGTCCGTAGAGCACCGCGCGGGTGGCGTCGACACCGGGTTGCTCGCTGAGCCAACCGTGCAGCGACGCGAGATCGCGCACCGAGTCGAGGCGCAGCCGTACGTCGTCGAGATGCTCGTAGCGCTTGCCGTAGCCGGTCGACCCGCGGACGTTCGGCGCTGCGACGGCGTACCCGCGCGCGAGCAGATGCTGCGTGAGCGGCGCAAAGCTCGTATGGAACCACGGACGCCATTGCGCCTCGGGACCGCCGTGCACCATCACCACGACGGGATGCGGGCCCGCACTCTCCGGGCGGAAGAGAAAGACGGGGATCGACTCGCCGTCGAAGCTCTCGAAGCGGTAGAGCTCCGGCTCGACGAGCGTCGTGGTGTCGACGTCGCGCGGGCTCGTCGTGACCCGCGTCAGCTGATGCGCGTCGAGGTCGTACACATAGACGTCGAACGGCTCGGTCGTGGACGAGAACGCGAAGGCGAGTAGCGAGCCGTCCCGCGAGAACAGCGGCTGTTCGACGACGCCGCGACGTGGCAGTGGCACTTCCTCGCGCAGCTCGAGCGTGACCGGATCGCGAAGCTCGAGACGCGAGTAGCCGTCGTCGTTCACCCCGACGAGCATGCTGCGGCCGGCCTCGTCGATTGCACAATCGAGATCCCACTCCGACTCGAGCACGACAGTCCACGAACGCGACGCGACGTCATAGCGGGCGATCGCGAACGTGTCGCGTCCCGCATTCGTCGGCGCGAGGAACGCAGAGCCGTCCGGCAGCCACGCCGGGCGTCCGTACTCCGCATCGCCCTCGTGCGGCGTCGCGTGCTCGATCTCGCCGGTCGCGACGTCGAGCAGGAAGAGATCCGAGTCACCGGTGCGCTCGCCGAGCCGCTCGACTGCGATCCAACGTCCGTCCGGGGAGATCGCCGCGACGTCGCACCAGCCGCCGAGCTCGAACGCCTGCTCCTCGCGGGAGCGCAGGTCGCGTGCGACGACGTCGAAGTCGGTCCCGTTGCGACGGTTCGTCGCGTACGCGAGCAGCGTCCCGCCGCGTCCCACGTGCGGCGACGAGTGGATGAATCGCGGGTCGACGACGAGCGGCTCCGGCTCGGCACCGACGACGGCGTCGAGCAGATAGAACTGCGTGCGCTCGTTCCCGCCCGCGTCCTTCTCGAGCAGCACGCGCCCGTCGGGAAGCAACTGCCCCGAGACGGGCTCGTCGAAGTGCGTCAGCGGCCGCAGCCCGCCGCCTCCCGCCGGCACAACGTACAGCTGGCGCGTGCCGGGAATGTCAGAGCCCACGAGCAGCAGGTCGCCGTCGTGTGAGAACGAGAGTGGCGACGCCTGCCGCATCTCGAGCAGGGCCCGCAGGTCTGCCATCCGACCGAGAGTAGCGGCGAGGTCGTCCTGCGGTTACGCGGTGAGGCGGGCGAACTGCGGGATGATGTCGGCGCCGTACGCCTTCAGCGTGTCTTCCTGGCCGTGGGTCATCAGGTAGACGTTGAACTGGTCGACGCCGACGCCTTCGAGCTCCTTCAGCTTCGCCTTGATCTGCTCGGCGTTGCCGATCACGCAGAAGCGGTCGCAGATCTCGTCGGTGACGAACTCGCCGTGCGCGGCGCCGACGCGCGAGTGATCGTTGTAGTCGTAGAACTTCCGCGCCTGCACGTAGTCGGTCAGCGCCTTCGGCACGCCGCTGCCGTCGGTGCCGTAGCGCTCGATCAGGTCCATGACATGGTTCGAGACCATGGCCGGGAACCAGCGCACCTGGTCGCGCGCGTCGGCGAGGTCGTCGGTCACGTGGCTCGGCGCGCCGACGATGCACTTCAGCGCGGCGGGGTCGCGGCCCTCCGCCTCCGCCGCCTTGCGGGCGGTGTCCATGATCCAGCTGATGATCTCGGGGTCGGCGAGCTGGATGATCACGCCGTCGCCCACGCGCCCCGCGACGGCGAGCGCCTTCGGGCCGTAGCCGGCGATCCACATCGGGATCTCCGGCAGCTCCGGCCGCACCCACTTGAGCTGGAGGTCCTTGTCGTTCCAGTTCACCTCTCGCCCATTCATGAACTGCTTGATCATCGAGCACGCGGCCTCGAACTCCGCGACCTTCATCGGCTGCTTGCCGATGTAGCGCACCGCCGAGTCGCCGCGGCCGATTCCCATCGCCATGCGGCCGTTCGAGATGTCGTTCAGCGTTGCGTACGCGCTCGCGAGCACCGTCGGCTCGCGTGTCGCCGGATTCGTGACGAAGTGTCCAAGCTTGATCTTCGAGGTCTCACCCGCGGCGACTGCGAGCAAAGGGATCGACTCCTGCCACAGCACGTGCGAGTCGTAGGTCCATGCGTGCTCGAAGCCGTGCTGCTCGGCGAGCTGAATCAGCTCCAGCCAGCGGGCGTACGGCGGATCCGGCAGAACGGTGACCCCGAAGCTGAGCATCGATCCTCCAGGCAGGAGACGGAAGGAGAACGAGCATACCCCGTTGAATCGCGGTGGCAATGGCTCTGTTGCTCGTGCTCGCCGCGATGGGAATCGGGGCCGCGATCACCGTGCAGGCGGGGGTGAACGCGGAGCTCGCACAGTGGGTCGGCGGCCCACTGCGCGCAGGCTCGGCGTCGTTCGTGGTGGGGATACTTGCCATCTTCGCGATCACGCTGATCTTCGCGCGGAACGGTGAGGGGACGCGTCCGGGCGCTGCTCCGTGGTGGGCGTGGCTCGGCGGGCTCGGCGGCGCGTTGTTCGTCGGTGCCGGCACTGCGCTCGCGCCGCGCCTGGGCGCGCTGAACCTCTTTGTCGCAGTGATCTTCGGGCAACTCGTCTGCTCGGCGCTGCTCGATCGCTTCGGCGTTCTGTTCCACCGGCACGACCTGACGCCCGGACGCATCGCGGGCATTGTGCTCGTCGCAGCCGGGGTCGCGCTCGTACGGATCGCCTAGCGACGCGGGCGGGGCGTCGCGAGCGCGGCGACCGCCGCGAGACAGCCGAGCACGACGAAGCCGATGCGCCCGTCGCCCGGCAGCGAGAACGTGAGTCCGACGAGCGGCGCGCCGACCACGATCACGAGCGCCGCCCAGCCGTTGACGAACCCGACCGCGGCGCCCGGCGAGTCGGGGCGCGCGGCTGCGGCGCCCGTGAAGGCCATCGCAAACGGAACGCCGGAAGCGAGGCCGACGACGGCGGCCGCGGCCACGAGGAGGGGCAGCGGCAATGGCAGCGCGAGTGCGACCGCGCCGAGGCCTGCGACCACCAGGCTGCCGGCGACCCAGCGCCACGCACCCGGGCGCTTGAGCAGCGGCCCGCCGGCGACGCGCGTGAAGAAGCCGAGCAGCAGTGTGAGCGAGCCGGCCGCGGCGGCGACGCCCTTCGAGTGGCCGTGATGCTCGAGCAGCGTCACGACCCAGTTCCCGACGACGACGCTGAAGCCGAACGACGCCGCGTGGATCGCGGCGAAGCCGTAGAGCAGGCGGTCGCGGAAGAAGCCCGACTCGAGCCGCTCGCCGGCGTGCCGGACGGTGCGCGGCGACCGCGGTGCGAGCGCGAGCAGGACGGCGGCGATCGCTGCGGCTGCGATCCCGCTCAGATACGGCGCGCGGAAGCCGACGTGGTCGGCGAGGAGCGGCACGGTCGCGAGCGCGAGGCCCGGCCCGAGCACGGAGCCGCCGCCGTAGAGCCCCTGGAGGAACGGCGACCCGCCGCGGGCGCGGATGTAGTCGCTGCCGGCGACGAAGGTGAACCCGGTGCCGAGCCCGACGATCGCGCGGCCGAGGAGGCCCAGCGCGGGTGCCGCGGCGACCAGTGCGACGGCGTTGCCGACGGCGAGAAGTGCGAGGCCGACGAATGCAGTCCGCCGTGCACCGAAGCGATCGGCGGCCCGCCCGCCTGGAATCTGCATCGCCATGTGGACGACGAACTGCACCGTGGTGAACAGGCCGATCGTGGCGAGGCCGACGCCGTACGCGTGCGAGAGCCGCGTCGCGACTGCGCCGAGCGCGGCGATGTTCCAGCCGGTCGCCATGCCGACGGAGACGCCCCCGACGGCTGCGCGCCTCCCGATCCCGCCCCCACGCTCCACCGGCACGAGCGTACGCGACGTGCAGCGCTAGAGGCGCTCGAGCACGACGACGGGGATCTGGCGTGTCGTCTTCGTCTGGTACTCGTCGTAGTGCGGCCAGATCTCGTTCATCGCCGCCCACAGGCGCTCGCGCTCCGCCCCTTCGGTGGTACGCGCGCGGGCGCGGAACGTGTCGGCCTTCACCTGGACGCCGAACTCGGGATGCGCCTGCAGGTTGAGATACCAGTCCGGGTGCTCCGGACGGCCGCCCTGCGAGCCGACGATCACATGGCTGCCGTCGTCCTCGCCGAAGATCAGCGGCGTCGTGTACTCCGTGCCGCTCTTGCGGCCCGTCACGGTCAGCAGCAGGATCGGTGCGCCCTCGCGCCAGAGGTAGCCCTCCTCGCCGTCGGTCTCGATGTAGCGACGGACGTGCTCTTCGCCGAACAGCGCGCTCATGCGTAGGCCTCCATGGTCTTCGTCGCCAGCCGGTCGAGTGCCTGCACCGAGAGCTCCAGATGCGCTTCCTTCGTGTCCTCGAGCTTCGTGTGCGACAGACCGCGCAGCGACTGGACGAACACCATCACGGTCGGAACGCCGGCGCGCGCGACCTCGGCAGCGTCGTGCAGCGGCCCGCTCGGCAGGCGATGCGACGTGCCGCACACCTCGCGGATCGCCTCGTCGGCGAGCTCGACGAGGCGCTCGTCGAACAGGATCGGCTCGATGCTCCAGATGCGGTTCCACGCGACCTCGACGTCCTCTTCCTGCGCGAACCGCTCGCTCGCCTCCTTCGCGAGCGACAACAGCCGCGCCAGCTTGTCCGCGTCGAGGTGCCGCTGGTCGAGCAGCTGCTCGGCCGTCTCCACGACGGAGGTGACGATTCCGGGCTTGCACACGACGCCGCCCGAGGTGCACACCGCGCCGTCACCGACCGCTGCTGCGATCGGCCGGATCTCGAGCGCGAGCTTCGCAGCGCCCGCGAGCGCATCGCGCCGCTTGCCCATCGGCGTCGAGCCGGCGTGCGCAGCCTGGCCCTTCCACGTGATCTCGTGGCGCTCGACGCCGAACGTCCCGAGCACGACACCGAGCGGCAGGTCGAGCGACTCGAGCACCGGGCCCTGCTCGATGTGCAGCTCGAGATACGCCACCGCGCCCTCGAGCTGCGTGCGCGCATCGAGCGCGCGGTCGAGGTCGACGCCGTGCTCGCGCAGTGCGTCGGGCAGCGCGACGCCGTTCGCATCCTTGCGCGCGCGGAGCTCGTCCTGGTCGGCCATCGAGCCGGCGGCGGCCGACGAGCCGAAGAGCGACCGCCCGAAGCGCGCCCCCTCCTCATCCGCCCAGTTGACAAGCCGCACGGTGAGCGGCGGCGTCCCGTCCGCGCCGATCCGGCGCAGTACCTCGACACCGGCGACGACGTTCAGGCTCCCGTCGAGCCAGCCGCCGTTCGGCACCGAGTCGATGTGCCCGCCGATCAGCAGCGCGCGCTCCGACTCGCCGCGGAGCGTGAACCACTGGTTGCCCGCCTCGTCGACCTCCTCCACGGCGCCGGTCTCCGAGAGCAGCCCGCGGAGCCACTCCCGCGCCGTCTCCCACGTCTCGGTCCAGGCGACGCGCTGAGCCCCCTCGGCGTCGCCGGTGAGCTCTCGTAGCTCCTTCAGCTCTCGCACCGTACGCGCCGGATCCAAGGCCATAGCACGACTCTAACCGCTGTGTTAGAACCTGAGCGCATGACGTCAATCGCAGCTGAGCGGCCCAGGGCCGGGGTCGCCGGGGTCGATCCTGCGGTTCGTCGCGGCCTTCTCCGCGTGGCCGTGCTCGGACTGCTGTGGGGGCTCTGGGAGGGGTACCGCGCGCTCGGAATCCACTTCGGGTGGACGCATCCGTTCGTCGTCGACGACACCTCGATGCCGCACATCCACACCGTCATTCGCGCTCTCTTCGAGCGCCCGAATCCCGAGGCGCCCCTGCTCGTCGTCACGCTCCTGAAGGCCGCGGCGTTCACCGCGAAGGAGGCGGCGCTCGGCTTTGCGATGGGCGCGACCGGCGGCTTCGTCCTCGGCGCCCTGCTCGCACACTCGCGGATGCTCCAGCGCGGCTTCCTGCCCTACGTCGTCGCCTCGCAGACCGTGCCGATCCTTGCGATCGCGCCGATGGTCGTCGTCTGGCTCTCGTCCGTGCACGTGACCGCGTGGATCTCCGTCGCGGTCATCTCTGCGTACCTCACCTTCTTTCCCGTCGCGATCTCGACGCTGCGCGGCCTCCAGGCCGCCGACCATCGCGCGGTCGAGCTGATGCGCTCCTACGCGGCCAACCGGTGGACCGTGCTCTGGAAGCTGCGCTTCCCGACGTCCCTGCCGTATCTCTTCTCGGCGCTCCGCATCTCCGCGACGGCGAGCATCGTCGGCGCGATCATCGGCGAGCTGCCGTCATCGATCTCCGGCGGCCTCGGCGGCGCGATTCTCAACTTCGCGCAGTACTACAGCTTCCAGCCGCAGAACCTCTGGGCGACGAACATCATCGCTGCGCTGCTCGGGATCTCCTTCTTCCTCCTCGTCGTGGCCGCCGAGAAGATCGTCGTGCGTCGCGCGCCGGAGAACGTCGCATGAGCGCGGTCACGATCAAGGGCGTCACGAAGCAGTTCAAGGGCGGCACGACGGCGCTGCAGGGCATCGACCTCGAGATCGAGCAGGGCGAGTTCATCTCGCTCATCGGCCCGTCCGGCTGCGGCAAGTCGACGCTGCTGCGGATCATCGGCGATCTGATCGAGCCGTCGCAGGGCGACGTCACGGTCAACGGGAAACCTGCGCGCCAGGCGCGCCGCGACCACGAGTACGGCATCGTCTTCCAGGACTCGGTGCTGTACGACTGGCGCACGGTCGGCCGCAACATCGCGCTGCCGCTCGAGCTCGCGGGGTGGGATCGCGACCGCCGCAAGCAGCGCGTCGAGGAGATGCTCGACCTCGTCGAGCTCCAGGGCTTCGGCGAGCACCATCCCTGGCAACTCTCCGGCGGGATGCAGCAGCGCGTGTCGATCGCGCGCGCACTCTCGTTCGACCCCGCGCTCCTGCTGATGGACGAGCCGTTCGGGGCACTCGACGAGATGACGCGCGAGCGACTGAATGCGGAGCTGCTGCGCATCTGGGAGGCGAGCGGCTCGACCGTCGTCTTCGTCACGCACTCGATCGCGGAAGCGGTCTTCCTCTCGACGCGCGTCGTCGTCATGTCTCCGCGACCCGGACAGATCTCGAAAGTGATTCCGGTCGACCTGCCGCAGCCGCGCACCGGAGCGACGCGCGAGGATCCGCGGTTCTTCGAGGTCGCGACCGAGGTTCGCGAGGCCCTGCACGTGGGCCACGACCAGCCGCTCGTGGCGACCGGCTTGTCGGAGGGAGCGGCGTGAGCGCGCAGCCTCTGCAACCGCCGATGCCCTCGTTGGGTCCCGCATCGGTGCTCGGCCGCCGCATGGCCGACTGGCTGCCGGCAGTGTTCGTGTTCGTCGCGAGCATCGGTCTCTGGCAAGGGCTCGTCAAAGGGCTTCACGTGCAGCGATTCCTCCTCCCCGCCCCGAGCGCGATCTGGACGGCGTTCATGGACAACCAGAACGCGCTCTGGCATGAGGGGTGGTTCACGCTGCAGGAAGCGCTCGGCGGATTCGCGTTCGGCTGTGCCCTCGGCATCCTGTTCGCGATCGTCGTCTCCCGCTACAGCCTCGTCGGCAGTGCGCTGATGCCGTACGCGATCGCTGCGAACGCAATTCCGATCATCGCGTTCGCGCCGATCACGAACGCCTGGTTCAACCCGCTGACGAAGAGCTCGAAGATGGCGGTCGCCGCGATCCTCTGCTTCTTCCCGGTATTCGTGAACGTCGTGCGCGGCCTGCGCTCGGTGAAGCCGCAGCAAATCGAGCTGATGCGCTCGTACGCAGCCGGCGACTTCACGATCTTCCGTCTGGTGCGCGTACCGACGGCGCTGCCGTACCTCTTCACCTCGCTGAAGGTCGCGAGTGTGCTCGCGATGATCGGCGCGATCGTGAGCGAGTACTTCGGTGGCTCGCTCGAGGCACTCGGCGCGAACATCAAGCAGGACGCGTCGCTCTTCCAATTCGAGAAGGCGTGGGCCGAGATCGTCATCGCCTGCCTGCTCGGTATCGGGTTCTATCTCGCGGTCGTGACGCTCGAACGGATCGCGATGCGCTGGCAGCCCCGCCTGGAGATCACAGGGGCATGAAGACAGGGACGGAATCACGCGGCGGTTGTCGCCGCACGAGTCGAAAGGGGCAAGTGAATGGGTCGTAGAAAGATGATCGGAGGGATCGTCGCGCTCGTCGCGGTGGCATTCTCGATGCTCGCCATGCTCGGCAGCGCAAGCGCCGCGCCCGCGAAGCATTCGAGCCAGAAGCTCGACAAGGTCACGCTCCAGCTGAAGTGGGTCACCCAGGCGCAGTTCGCGGGCTACTACGCCGCGAAGGCGCTCGGCTACTACAAGCAGTTCGGCCTCGACGTGAACCTCAAGGTCGGCGGCCCGGACATCACGCCGGAGCAGGTCGTGGCGAGCGGCCAGGCGGAGATCGGCGTCGACTGGCTCCCGAGCCTGCTCGCCACGCGCGATACGGGCACGAACCTCGTGAACATCGCGCAGATGTTCTCGAAGTCCGGGATGACCGAGCTCACCTGGAAGTCGAGCGGCATCACGTCGATCGCCGGCATGAAGGACAAGACCGTCGGCGTGTGGTGCTGCGGGAACCAGTTCGAGCTCTACGCAGCGCTGACGAAGCACGGCATGGATCCCGAGCACAACAAGGGCGTCAAGATCTTCAACCAGCCCTTCGACATGAAGGCGTTCCTCAGCAGCCAGATCGACGCTGCTGCAGCGATGACCTACAACGAGCTCGCCCAGGTTCTCGAGTCGAAGAACCCGAAGACGGGCAAGCTGTTCACCCTCGCCGACCTGAACGTCTTCAAGCTCCAGGACGAAGGAACCGGCATGCTCGAGGACGGGCTGTTCGCAAAGGCGGACTGGGCACACGCTAACCGGGACGTGGCGACGCGCTTCATCGCCGCATCCGATCGTGGCTGGATCTACTGCCGCGATCACTTCCAGGCGTGCACCAACATCGTCCTGAAGAACGGGCCGACACTCGGCAAGGGGCACCAGACGTGGCAGATGAACGAGATCAACGCGCTCATCTGGCCGAACCCGCTCGGCATCGGTGTGATGCCGCCGGCGTCGTTCAACACGACCGCCGCGATCGCACTGAAGTACAAGGTGATCAAGAAGGCTGCAAGCCCGGCCGCGGCGTATGACCATCAGCTCGCGAAGGCCGCACTGCAGTACTTGAAGAATCACGTCAAGGGCATCGACGTGAACGGCTCGAGCTACAAGAAGGCCACCGTCGCGGTCACGGCGGGCGGGAAGTAACAGGTGCACTTCGCCTCGGGGCCGCTCCGGCGGCCCCGTGGCCGAACCCCGAGGAGGCGGCATGTCGGTTATGGTTCGTAAAGGTCGCGTCGCCACCGCAGCCGACGACTACGTCGCGGATCTCTACGTCGAGGACGAGACGATCACGCTGATCGGCGAGTCGCTCGACGTGCAGGCCGACAAGGTGATCGACGCCGCGGGCAAGTACGTGCTGCCGGG
>JANMWV010000432.1:0-1652 GCA_031394165.1 Actinomycetes bacterium | reverse complement strand
GTGCGCACGTACTCCTCGGGGATGTACATGCGGCTCGGCTTCGCGATCGCGGCACACATCGAGGCGGATGTCCTGCTGCTCGACGAGGTGTTCGCCGTCGGTGACGAGGCGTTCCAGCGCAAGTGCTTCGGCAAGATCTTCGAGTTCAAGCAGCGCGGCGGCACGATCGTGTTCGTCTCGCACGACGCGGCCGCGGTCGAGCGGCTGTGCGAGCGGGCGGTGCTGCTGAAGGACGGCATCGTCGCGTTCAACGGCCCGACGCACGAGGCGATCGTCGAATACCGCCGACTGCTCGCCGGCGTGCGCGAGCCGGAGGAACGTGCTGCCGGCTTGAAGGAGTGGGGCGGGGACATCGCACGCGTCGAGCGGGTACGGCTCCTCGGCTCCGACGGCTCCGAGCGGATGCAGTTGCTCGCCGGCGAGCCGTTCGCAATCGCTGCGGACGTCGCCGCCGAGCGGTCCATCGCGCCGCCGCGCCTCGTCTGGGAGCTCCGCGACGACGCCGCGGTCCTCGTCGCGTCGGGCGCGGTCTCGACCGTAGAGCTCGGTTGGAGCGACGACACGCGCACGCTTGCACTGCGCTTCGACGTCGACCGGCCGCCGTTCGCAGACGGCCGGCTGCACCTGCGCGTCGACCTCACCGACGATGACGGCCAAACGCAGTACCACTCGCTCGACGACGCGCGCGTCTTCGTGGTCTATCCATCCGACGAGGTCCGCGGCCTCGTACGGCTCGAGGGCCGCTGGTCGCGGGAGGACTCCAGCGTCGCCGCAGAACTGGAGACAGCATGACCGTGCGCACCTGCCCCGACTGGCCCGACCTGATGGAGCTCGCCCCCGAGCTTCAGTTCAAGCACTACACCGTCGCCGAGGCGCAGCTGCCCGCCGACGCGCTCATGCAGGTGACCGACTTCTCACTGTCCGACGTCGCGATCTGCGCCGACCTCGACAAGAACGTCTTCTACGCGGCGCACACGGACGAGCGCGTCGCCGAGGCGCTCCGCCAGAGCCACTGGTACGAGATCCGCGAGTGGATCAGCGCGGGTCGCCCCGGCCAGGGCCAGTACTAGTGGCGTAACCGGCAACGTTCGCCGAGCCCCTGGCCCGCGATCACGCTGCGCCAAAGTCCACGCTCGGGTTTGTCAAGGCAACCAGCCTTAACTCACCCGATCGCGGCCTCTGGCTTGGTGCTGGCGACCCAGGGACCGGGCAACGTCACCGGTCACACCACTGGCACCGGCGTCGGCAGCGGGTCGCCGCGCTCCGCGGCGAGGATGTTGTCCACGACGACGCGGGTCATCGCGGCCCGCGTCTCGACCGTGCCGCTGCCGATGTGCGGCGTGAGCACGAGGTTCGCCAACGAGAACAGCGCCTCCGGCACGGACGGCTCGTGGACGAAGACGTCGAGGCCGGCGCCGAGCCGACCCGAGACGAGCTCCTCGACGAGCGCGTCCTCGACGACGAGCCCGCCGCGCGCCGCGTTCACGAGTGTCGTGCCGTCGCGCATGAGCGCGAGCCGCTCGCGTGAGATGAGCCCTCGCGTCTCCGGCGTTAGCGGTGCGTGAATGGACACGACGTCCGACTCGCGCATCAGGTCGTCGAGCCCGCGGTACTCGGCCCCCGGCTCGTCGACGCGCGTGCGCTGGTGGTAG
>JANMWV010000419.1:0-17196 GCA_031394165.1 Actinomycetes bacterium | reverse complement strand
GGCGTCGAGGCGCAGCCCTGCGGCGTCGAGGATCTCGGGATAGAGATTCCGGCGGTCGTTGACGACGACGAGTAGCGGCGCACCCGGCACGAGCGCCGACGCTGCATTGGCGAGTGCGCGCGCGATGCCGCCGCTGTAGGCGGCGAGCGCTACGCGTGACGTTCCCGCCTGCGCGGCGCCGAGCTCGAGCTCGCGACGGTCGTCGAGACCGAGCAGCTCGTACGCGTATTGATGCTGCTCGTGGTAGTCGATGAGGCCCGGGTACGGCGGCGACGTGAGCACCGCGTCGAACTTCGACGTGTACCCGACCTCGCACGAGTCGCCGCACAGCACCGTGGCGCCGCGCTCGTCGTCACGCACCGCGGCGAACTGCTCGACGCGCGTCAGCGTGTCGAGCGTGTAGCGACGCAGGAAGCCGACCGCAGTCTCGATCGGCTTGCACGTGCGCTTGTGCTTGTGGCACCAGTACTCGCCGGTCTGCGGCACGCGCGGAGCCTCGAGATCGAAATGCGCGGCGCGGCGAGCAGAACGTGCAGCGCGCGAGAGCACGACGCGCAGCACGTCCGCGTGCGCGTACTCGGCCGCAAGGTCGCGGAACGCGAAGAGCTCCGCCGCGGCGCGCGTCGCGTACCAGCGCTTCAGGTACGGCTCCTTGGGCACACGCGCGCGTCCGACGTCGAGGTCGTCGAGCCTTGCGCACGCGTCGCGCAGATCGACGGCAAGCGCGTCGAGGTCGTAGCGTGCTGTCTTGACGTTCATCAGCAGGCAGTTGAAGGCAGCGAGCTCGACGCCGGTCGCGTCGCGTCCCGACTCGAGCGCCTGCACGAGCGTCGTGCCGGAGCCGGCGAACGGATCGAGCACGTGCCCGCCAAGCGGAACGTAGCGCTCGAGCAGCACCTCGACGAGCTGCGGGATGAACTTGCCGTGATACGGGTGCAGACGGTGAACGTGCTTGGTGCGCACGTTCTCCGGCAGTGCACGCTCCGACCACGAGAGCTCGAGGTCCAGCGTCGCGTACAGCTCATCCTGCGTGACGGCCACGAAGCACGGACTTCGACGGCCGGAGGCGAAGCCCTAGTCGTCGGGTCCGTCGGGCCCGGAACCTAGAGTGGCCTCGATGCTCCCGTTTCTCCTCCTCGCGGTCGCCCTGGTGGGGCTCGCGGCCGCAGCGCTCGTCGTGCGCCGCCGCCGGCCGGTCCCTCCCGCGGCACCCGAGCAGCACCGGCCCCGCCACGTCGTGCTCGCCGAGGCAATCCCGGCGCCCGCGACGATCTCCGGCGAGGTCACCCCGGCGACGCCGCCTCCGGCCGCCGCGTCGCCGAGCGACGCCCTCGACACGCTGGACGCCCTCCTCGCCGAGCTGGAGTCGACGACGGGGCGGATCGACGGCGCCGACGCCCTCGACGAGGGCTCGATCGCCGAGCTCGAGGGCCTCGCCGCACGGCTCGAGGCCGCCGTCGAGTCGCTCGCCGCGCGGTGATGCCGCCGTACCGGCTGATCGGAGCCGACGGCGTCGAGGTCGAGTCGCGGACGAAGGGCACGCTCGGCCGTCACCGCAAGAACAGGATCTACGGCACCCTCGACTGCGCCGGTGCGAAGCGCTGGATCGAGAAGGGGCATTACGTGAAGCAGCGCGTCTTCTTCGCCGACGAAGCGACGGCGATCGCAGCCGGGTACCGGCCGTGCGCGGGTGCCTGCCTGAGAAGTACCGGGCCTGGAAGGCCTCGCGCTAAGAACCTCTAACTAAACGAGCACGGGCCGCCGGAACGCGCTGGGCACGCACGCTGCCGCGTCCTCGGTCGCGCCGATAGCTCCGCTATCGCCCGCTCCCTGCGTCCTTGCATCGCACGCACCCATCGCGCCCCGTCAGCGCGTGGATCATTCAGTCAGAGCTTCTAAAACGCGTTCTCGACGCGCTGCAGCTTGCGCTCCCGCACCGCGACGACGTCGAAGCCGACCGTGAGCCCGCCGAGCTCCGGATGCGCCACGAGCCACGCGGCGGCGGCACGGCGCACGCGCCGTTGCTTCTCGGCCGTCACCATCTCCAGCGGATCGCCCCAGCGGGGACCGCGCTTCTCCTTCACCTCCACGAAGCGGAGCCTGCGACCGCGGCGCGCGATCAGGTCGAGCTCGTTGCCGCCGGCCCACACGTTCGCGCCGAGGATCGTCCAGCCGCGCAGCCGGTAGTGCCAGGCGGCCCGGCGCTCAGCGGCTACGCCGGGACGGGCGCCTCGCCCCGGTAACACAGCGCCTGGAACGACATGCGGTGCACGGCCGACGGTCCGATCTCGCGCACCACCGCAGAGTGGCCCGGCGTGATGTAGCCGACGTGCTGCGCGAAGCCGTACGCGGGATACAACGCGGCAAGCCTGCGCATCAGCCGGTCGCGCGTGACCTTCGCGATGATCGAGGCGGCGGCGATCGCGGCGCTCTTCTCGTCGCCGTCGACGACGGCCGTGTGCTCGGGCGCGGTCGGCCCGAGCCGGAAGCCGTCGACGAGGCACGCCTCGGCCGGCGGCGACAACGCGTGCAGCATCGCGCGGAGCCCCGCCAGGTTCGACTTGTGCAGGCCGAACCGGTCGATGTCTCCCGGCGGGATCACGCGCACCGCGACCTTCTCGGCGCACGCCAGCACGGCGTGGAACAGCTCTTCGCGGCGTTCCCCCGTGCACTGCTTGGAGTCGTTGAGATACGCCAGCGGCCGCACCCGGTGCTCCTTCAGGGATGCGTAGTCGAGCAGCACTCCGGCGACGACGAGCGGTCCGGCGAGCGACCCCCTACCGGCCTCGTCCACCCCTGCGACGAACCGGGCGCCGAGCTTCCGGTCGAACGTCAGGAGCTTCTGGCCGGTGCGCTTCACCTCGCGTCGAGGATAGCGCGGGTCTCAGCCGGCGCGGCCCGGCGTCAGGAAGTTGCGCGGAAGGACGTTACGAGGACTGCCCGGCGGGGACGGCGTCTTCGCCGGCCTCGTCCGCCACAGGCTCGTCTGCAGAAGCCTCGTCGGTGGGCTCGGTGCCCTCCGCCGCTTCGGCCTCCAGCTCGGGAGCTGCCGTCTCCTCGACGACGACCTCCTCGGCAACGGGCTCGTCCTCGGCGAGCAGCGTCGAGTCGACCGTCTCCGGCAGCGCCGCGCCGTGCCCGTACCGCTTCTCGCGGACGCGGGCCTTCTTGCCGACCCGCTCGCGGAGGTAGTAGAGCTTCGCGCGGTTGACGTCGCCGATCGCCAGGACCTCGATCTTCTCGATCTTGGGCGAGTGCAGGGGGAACGTGCGCTCCACCCCGACGCCGAACGACTGCTTGCGCACGGTGAAGGTCTCGCGGACGCCGGAGCCCTGCCGCCTGATCACGATGCCCTCGTAGACCTGGACACGGCGGCGCTGGCCCTCGATCACCTGGAAATGGACCTTCACGGTGTCGCCGGCCTTGAAGCGCGGCACCTTGCGCAGCTGGGCGCGCTCGATGGACTCGATGATGGTGGTCATAAGAGGAAGGCCCGGCGGGCCGCGGCGGAATGGTAGCGAATCGCCCGAGGGAGGCGGAAACTACCGGAAGCTGATCCGGTTCAGCGGCCAGTAGACGAAGAAGACCTCGCCGATCAGGTTCCCCCGGGGCACCGGCCCCCAGACGCGCGAGTCGCAGGACTGCGAGCGGTTGTCGCCCATGAAGAAGTAGTCGCCTTTCGGCACGACCCAGGAGCGCGGCGGCTCGTGGTCGCGGCGCGACGGCTGGATGTACGGCTCGTTCAGCCGGACGTCGTTGATGTAGACGATCCCGTCACGCTCGCTGATCCGGTCGCCCGGCAGGCCGATCAGCCGCTTGACGAAGACCTCGTTCGCCCGCGTCGTGCCGCAGACCGGCGAGTTGCCCGGCGTCTTGAAGACGATCACCTCGCCTCGCTTCGGGTCGCGGAAGTGGAAGATGAACCGGTTCGCGAGCACGCGGTCGCTGAAGTGCGCCTCACAGCCGGCGGAGGGCCGCGCGCAATGGAGATTCGGCTCCATCGACGACGACGGGATGCGGTACGGGTTCACGACCCACGCCTTCAGCGCGAGCACGATGAGGATCGCGCCGCCGATCGTGAAGATCCAGTCGAGCACGACGCGCGCCTCGCGCGGCATGTTCGGGAAGAGGCGTCCGAGCGGATCCTTCATCGCACGTGCTCCCGGCGCCAGCTCTCGATCTTCGCGTGGTCGCCCGAGAGCAGCACGTCGGGGACGCTCCAGCCGCGGAACTCCGCGGGCCGCGTGTAGTGCGGATACTCGAGCGCGCCGTCGAGCTCCGCAGAGAAGCTCTCCAGCTCGCCGGAGCCCTCCGCGAGCGCGCCCGGCAGGCGGCGCGCGACCGCGTCGAGCAGCACCATCGCCGCGAGGTCGCCGTTCGAGAGCACATACGGCCCGATCGAGATCGAGTCGCTGCAGAGATGCTGGACGATCCGGTCGTCGAACCCCTCGAAGCGGGAGGAGAGCAGCGTCAGCTCCTCCTCCTGCGCCAGCTCCTCGACGATCTCCTGCGTGAGCGGCCGGCCCTGCGGCGTCAGCGCGATCACGCGGTGCTTCGGTTCCGGTCCATACGCGGCCTCGAGCGCGGCGGCCACGACGTCGACGCGCAGCACCATGCCCGCTCCGCCGCCGTACGGCGTGTCGTCGACCTGCCCGGCGCGCAGCGGCGTCGTGTCGCGGTAGTTGTAGAGACGCAGCTCCAGCTCACCGCCGAGCACACCCGCGATCGGCTGCTGCTCGGTCATCCACGCGTATGCGTGCGGGGTCTGTGTGAAGACGTCGATGCGCATCATCGGTGATGTTCTACTCGGAGTCGGACACGGGGTCGGCGAAGCCCGTTGAGACGACGATTCGCCCGCCCTCCAGATCCACCTGCCGCACGCAGGCCTCGACGAGCGGCAGGAACAGGCCCGAGTCGAGCTCGAGCACGTCGTTCGCAGGGTAGTCGAGCACCTCCTTGACCCGCCCGAGGATGCGGCCCCCGTCCTCTTCCACCGCGAGGCCGACGAGCTGGAAGCTGTAGTACTCGTCGTCGTCCAGCGGCGGCAGCGTCTCGCGCGGCAGGGCGAGCGTCGTGCCCCGCTCGACCGGGCGGTCGAGCTTGATTACGGGCCGCCCGCCGCTCCCCCGCTTCGAGACGACGATCGTCGCGGGCTCGCCGCCCGCGTAGAGCGTCTCGCCGTTCGCGAACCGCTTCGGGTCGTTGCTCGGGCCGTCGACGAAGAACGAGCCGTCGATGCCGTGGGGCCGGCCGACGCGGCCGACCTGGACGAGATCAGGATCCGACGGCAAGCGTCTCAAAGTCGAGGGCCTCGGCGAGGACGGCCTGCAACGCCGGGTGATTCCCGTGGACGTCGTAGAGCGCGGCGACCCTCAACCCACTATCTCGAGCTGGAGCCTGCGCCCCGCATGCGGCCCGCCCGCGCGGACGATCGTGCGCAACGCACGGACGATCCTTCCCTGCCGGCCGATCACCTTGCCGACGTCGTTCTCGGCGACGTGCAGCCGGAAGACGAGCGACCCGTCGTCGCCCTCGACCTGCTCGACCCGCACGGCATCCGGCTCGTCCACGAGCCGGCGCGCGAGCTCGGCGAGCAGCTCGGGCATTACTTCGAAATGCCCTTTGCCTTGAGCAGCCGTGCGACCGGCTCGGTCGGCTGCGCGCCGTTGTCGAGCCAGTGCTTGACCTTGGCCTCGTCGAACTCGATGAGGGACGGCTCGTGCTGCGGGTTGTACCGGCCGACGATCTCGATGAACTTGCCGTCGCGCGGCGAGCGCGAGTCGGCCGCGACGACGCGGTAGATCGGATTCTTCTTCGAACCGACCCGCGTCAACCTGAGCTTCACTGCCATTCGATTACCTCTTCGCTTTCTTCTTCCGTTTACTTGCGGACTTGCGGGTCGCACTGGGACGCGGTTTCCCGCTCGGCGCCTGGGCCATGGTGCCTGGAAGCGCCATGTTGCCTGGAAGCGACGGCATCTTGCCGGATCCCATCGCCTTCATCATCTTCGCCATCTGCTTGCGGGCCTCGATCAGCTGGTTCACCTGCGTCACGGAGGTGCCGCTGCCGGCCGCGATCCGCTTGCGACGGGAGCCGTCGATCACGTGGGGCACGCGCCGCTCGTGCGGCGTCATCGAGAGGATAATCGCCTCGACGCGGCCCAGTTCCTTGTCGTTGACCTGATCGAGGCCTTCCAGTTGCTTGCCGAGCCCCGGGATCAGCTTCAGCACTCCCTGGAGCGGGCCCATCCGGCGGAGCATCTTGTAGCTGGAGAGGAAGTCGTCGAAGCTGAACTCGCCGGCCAGCATCCGGCGCTCGAGGTCTTCCTTCTCGCCGTCCTCGACCGCGGCCTCGGCGCGCTCGATCAGCGTCAGCACGTCGCCCATGCCGAGGATGCGCGACGCCATCCGGTCGGGGTGGAACCACTCGAGCTGGTCGAGCTTCTCGCCGACCGAGGCGAGCTTGATCGGCTTGCCGGTGATCGCCCTGACGGAGAGCGCCGCGCCGCCGCGCGCGTCGCCGTCGAGCTTCGTCAGCACGACGCCGTCGAAGTCGATCCGCTCCTGGAACGCCTGCGCGACGTGGACGGCTTCCTGACCCGTCATCGCGTCGAGCACGAGCAGGACGTTCGTCGGCTTCGCCTCCCGGCTGATCGCGGCGAGCTCCTCCATCAGCGGCTCGTCGATCTGGAGGCGGCCGGCGGTGTCGAGGATGACCACGTCGCGGCCGTCCGCCTGGGCGCGGTCGATCCCGTCGCGCACCGCCTTCACCGGGTCGGCGCGCTCGTCGGCGTAGACGGGCACGTCGATCTGCGCGCCGAGCTGGATCAGCTGCTCGATCGCGGCCGGTCGCTGCAGGTCGGCGGCGACGAGTGCGGGCCGCTTGCCGTCCTTCGAGAGGAGCAGCGCGAGCTTGCCCGCGGCGGTCGTCTTCCCGGAGCCCTGCAGGCCGGCGAGCAGGATCGTCGTCGGCGGCCGGGGCGAGAAGACGAGCTGCGAGGAGCCGGAGCCCATCAGGGCCGTCAGCTCCTCGTGGACGACCTTCACGACCTGCTGGCCGGGGGTCAGGCTCTTCTGGACGTCCTGCCCGAGCGCGCGCTCGCGGACCTGCGCGACGAACTCCTTGACGACGTCGAAGTTGACGTCCGCCTCGAGCAGCGCGAGCCGCACTTCGCGCATCGCGCGGGAGATCGCCTCCTCGTCGAGGACGCCGCGTCCGCGGAGGTCGCCGAGGGCGCTCTGGAGCTTGTCGGAGAGGGTGTCGAACATCGAGCCGCACCAGTGTAGATGCGGCTCCCGGCGCGCAAAAAGGGGCGGCGTCGCAGTCGCGGCGCCACCCCTCTTGCCCTCAGGATCAGGCCGTGCGGACGCCGCGCCGATGCTGGCGAGGCCGCGGGCCACCGAGGAACAGCAGCGCCACGAGCAGAGCGGCTGCGAGACCGCCGGCGAGGCCGGCATAGCCCCAGTTGTTGAGGCCGGAGCCGGTCGAGCCGCCGGTGACGGACGACGTCGAGTTCAGACCGTCGCCCGCGTCCTGGATCGCCTGAGCGACGCCCGGCGATGCACCGCCGTTGACGTAGGCCTCGGGGTTGTACGCACGGCCCCTGGTCTGGTTCGACTGGGCGACCGCCGGCGACATGCCGCCGTTCACGTAGGAGACCGGGTTCGAGCCACTCGGCTGGACGGCGTGGCCGTTGCCGCCGAGCGTGTCGGTGATCAACTGCCCGCCCTGGAGCTGCCGCGCGGGCCGGGCGTTGTGAATCGCCACGGCGCGCTCGAACGCGTCGGGCGTCGCCTTCGACGAGCCGTTACCGCCGAGCGTGTCGGTGATCAACTGCACGCCCTGGAGCTGCCGCGCGGGCCGGGCGTTGTGAATCGCCACGGCGCGCTCGAACGCGTCGGGCGTCGCCTTCGACGAGCCGTTTCCGCCGAGCGTGTCGGTGATGACGGTCATCGAGAACGCGGAGGGCACGGCGACGACGGCGACGACCGCCGCGATCGCAATCCCACCGAAGAACTGCTTGAGCGTGTGCTGCATGCCGAACATGGTGTCCTCCTTCTCTGGCGATCGCGGTGTGCGATCTCTTGCGGACAAGACCGCGCGACGCCCAAGCGCCGGTAATGCGCCGGTCAAGCGGCTTGAGGTCTCCGGAGGCAGCTGTTAGCTTCGGCGCGAGGTACGCCGATGGATTTCCGCATCCTCGGCCCGCTCGAGGTGTTCGAGGACGGGCGGGCGCTCGACCTCGGCGGCGCCAAACAGCGTGCCGCGCTGGCCATGCTCGCCCTCCACGCGAACCGCGTGGTCTCGCGCGACCGGCTGATCGAGGCGCTCTGGGACGAGGAGCCGACGGAGACGGCCCGGAAGGCGCTGCAGGGATACGTCTCTCAGCTGCGGAAGGTACTCGGCCGCGAGCGCCTGGAGACGAAGACCCCGGGATACCTGCTGCGGCTCGCGCCGGACGAGCTCGATCTCGCCCGCTTCGAGCGCCTGCACGACAGCGGCAGGCCGGAGGAGGCGCTCGAGCTCTGGCGCGGAGATCCGCTCGCCGACTTCGCCGACCAGCGTTTCGCCCAGGCCGAGATCGCACGTCTCCAGGAGCTCCGCCTCTCGTGCGTCGAGCAGCGGATCGAGCGTGACCTCGCCGCAGGACGACACGCCGAGCTGGTCGGCGAGCTCGAGGCGCTCACGCAGGAGCACCCGCTCCGTGAGCACCTCCGCGCCCAGCTGATGCTCGCCCTCTACCGCGCCGGCCGCCAGGCCGAGGCGCTCGCGGCATATCAAGCCGCGCGCAGCGCGCTCGTCGACGAGCTCGGCATCGAGCCCGGCCAGAGGCTGCGCGGGCTCCACCAGCAGATCCTCTCGCAGGATCCGGCTCTCGACCTGCCCGTTCGGCCGGCGCCGGCGCGGGGCGCCGAGCCTGTGCCTGCGCCGGTCCAGGCTCCGGCCCCCGGCCACACGATGCGCAAGACGGTGACGGTGCTCTTCTGCGATCTCGCCGACTCGACGGAGCTCGGCGAGCGCCTCGATCCCGAGTCGCTGCGCAACCTGATGGAGCGTTGGTACGACGCGATGCGCGGCTCCGTCGAGCGGCACGGCGGTACCGTGGAGAAGTTCATCGGCGACGCGGTGATGGCGGTGTTCGGCGTGCCGAGGGTGCACGAGGACGACGCACTCCGCGCCGTTCGGGCAGCCGTCGAGATGCGCGTCGAGCTGGCCCGGTTGAACGAGGAGCTCGTCGCCGAGCGCCGGCGGGAGCTCCACGTTCGTGTCGGCATCAACACCGGCGAGGTGGTGACCGGCGACGGCAGCACGACGCTCGTCACCGGCGACGCGGTCAACACGGCCAAGCGGCTCGAAGAGGCTGCCGCACCAGGCGAGATCCTGATCGGCTCCGCGACTCGCCGGCTTGTCCAGAACGCGACGGAGCTCGAGCCGACGGAGCCCGTCGCGGCGAAGGGAAAACGTCGCCCGGTGGAAGCGTGGCGAGTGCTCGGGACGATCGCCGGAGCCGCGCCGTTCGCGCGGCGGCTCGACGCCGCGCTCGTCGGCCGCCGCAGCGAGCTCGCGTTCCTTCGCGACGAGCTCGCCGAGGCCGAGCGCACTCGCGCGTGCCGCCTCGTCACCGTCTACGGCGCCGCGGGGATCGGGAAGTCCCGCCTCGCGGGCGAGCTCGTCGCGGAGGCGGGACACCGCGCCGCCGTCCTGAGCGCGCGTTGCCTTCCCTACGGCGACGGCATCACGTTCCTGCCGCTCACCGAGCTCGTGCGCTCCGCCGGAGGCGACGAGGCGGTCCGGCGCGCGGTCGAGGGCGAACCGGACGGTGCGCTCGTCGCCGAGCGTGTGTTCGCCACGTTCGACCCCGAGGGGACGCCGATCTCGACCGAGGAGACGTTCTGGGCGATCCGGCGGCTGCTCGAGACGCTCGCGCGCGAGCGCACCGTTGTCGTGTGGATCGAGGACGTGCACTGGGCGCAGCCGACGTTCCTCGACCTGATCGAGTACGTCGCCGGCTGGAGCCGCGACGCGCCCATCCTGCTGCTCTGCCTCGCACGCCCGGACCTGCTCGAGGCGCGTCCGCGCTGGAGCGGAGCGTCCGTCGCACTCGAGCCGCTGACCCCGTCGGAGTCGGGCGCCCTGCTCGACGCACTCGGCGCAGAGTGGCCGCTCTCGCCGGAGGAGCGCGCACGCGTCACGGAAGCGGCCGAGGGGAATCCGCTCTTCCTCGAGCAGATGGTCGCGATGCTCGCCGAGGGCAAGCCGACCGACCTGCCGCCGACGATCCAGGCCCTGCTCGCTGCGCGCCTCGACCAGCTCGAGCCGTTCGAGCGTGCGGTGCTCGAGCGCGCCGCCGTCGTCGGCAAGGAGTTCTGGCGTGGCGCCGTCGCCGAGCTCTCGCCCGAGCACGAGCGCTCCGACGTGTTCGGCACGCTGCTAACCCTCGTGCGCAAGGAGCTCGTGCGCTCCGAACGATCCGCGATCGTCGGCGACGACGGTTTCCGGTTCCGGCACGCGCTGATTCGCGACGCGACGTACGCCGCGATCCCGAAGGCCGTACGCGCCGACCTCCACGAGCTGTTCGTCCCGTGGCTCGAGCGGCAGGGCGCCGAGGACGAGGTCGTGGGCTATCACCTGGAGCAGGTCTACTGGTACCGCGCGGATCTCGGCCGGCGCGACGAAGCACTCGCGGCGCGCGCGGGCGAGCTGCTCGGCGCCTCGGGTGCGCGCGCGGCGGCACGCGGCGACGCGGCGGCGGCGCTGACGCTGCTGCGCCGCAGCCTTGCGCTCCTGCCGCCTCAGCATGGGTTGCGCATCGAGCTGATGCGCGAGCTGAGCACAGCGCTGTGGCTCGACGGCGACGTCGACGCCGCGGAGCTCGCGCTGTCGGAGTCGATCGACGCCGCACGCGCCGCGGGCGACACGCGGCTGGAGTGGTACGGCCGGCTCGAGCGCGCAGCGCGCAACGCGGCGACACGCGGCGAGACGGAGGCGCTCGTCACCACCGCGCAGCATGCAGTGGAGGTGTTCGGGGGCCTCGGCGACGACCTCGGGCTCGCGCGCGCCTGGCGGCGACTCGGGTTCGTCGCGCACACGGAGCGCCACTTCGCCGACGCAGCCGAGGCGTTCGAGCGCGCGCTGGCTCACGCAGAGGCGAGCGGCGACGAGCAGGAACGCGCGCGCTCGGCGGACGCCCTGTGCTCGGCGTTGCTCTTCGGCCCGGCGCGCGTGAAGGAGGCGGTCGAGCGCGCCGAGCGCATCGCAGCCTCCGCGGGCAGCAACGTCGTCCTCCGGGCGCACGTGTCGACCTCCCTGGCAGGGCTCGTCGGGATGCAAGGCGAGTTCGAGCGTGCGCGTACGCTCTACGGCGAAGCGGGCGACGTGTACGAGGAGTTCGGGCTCCGGGTACCGAAGGTGGGCTGGACCGAGATCGTCGCTTCGGTGGAGCTGCTCGCCGGCGATCCTGCTGCGGCGATTCAGGCGTTGCGCAGCGGCTATGCCGTCCTCGACGCGGGCGGCTTCGACAGCCCGCGGGCGCACTTTGCGGCAGTGCTTGCGTTCGTGCTCGCGAGCGAGGGTGACACCACCGCCGCACGCGACTTCGTTCGCATCTGCGCAGGCTGGAGCGGAACGCTTGACCACGACACAACGGCGCGACTGCGGGCGGCGCAGGCCCTACTCGCGTCGGAGCCGCCCGAGGCCGAGCGACTCGCACGCGAAGCGGTGGAAGCCGCCGCGCGGACAGACGACCTCAATCTGCAAGCCGCGATGCGGCTCGCGCTTGCCCGTGTCACCGGCGATGTGGCCGAGGCGGCCGAGGCGCGCAGGCTGTTCGAAACGAAGGGAAACGTTGCCGCGGCGGCGGCAACAGGTTTATGGTCGCTTCAACGCTGACCTAGGGAGGGCACGCGCATGTCATCGCAGGAAGATGCAAACCGGCAGTTCACGCCCGGCACCGGCGTCTTTCGTCCGGCCGCCGACCCCAGCTTCAGGGAAGGGGATCATATGGCGGGCTTCAACCTGGCGATCCAGGACGCGCTGACCAACTTCGGGCGAGCAAACGGGAAGTACCACGCCACGCTCACCTTGTCCGGCACGGTCGCGGTCACCAATCCGGGGAACATGATCGAGTACATCGCGAAGTTCACGTAGCCGGCACTAGCCGGAGACGAGCGCGCGGGCGAAGTCGCGCGCGTCGAACGGGCGTAGGTCGTCGATCTGCTCGCCGACGCCGATCAGCTTGACCGGAAGGCCGAGCTCGTAGGCGATCGGGATCGCGACGCCCCCCTTCGCGGAGCCGTCGAGCTTCGTGAGGGCGACGCCGGTGACACCGGCGGTCTTGGCGAAGAGGCGCGCCTGCTGAAGACCGTTCTGACCGGTGGTCGCATCGACGACGAGCAGCGTCTCGTGCGGGGCACCGTCGAGCTTCGCGGCGATGACGCGACGCACCTTCGCGAGCTCCTCCATCAGGTTCGTCTGCGTGTGCAGGCGGCCGGCGGTGTCGACGATCACGACGTCGCGGCCGCGCGCCTGCGCCGCCTCGATCGCGTCGTACGCGACGGCCGCGGGGTCGCCGCCACGTGCGGAGCCGACGAAGTCCGCGCCGGCGCGCTGCGCCCAGATCTCGAGCTGCTCCTCCGCCGCGGCGCGAAACGTGTCGGCCGCGGCGACGACGACCGAGAGCCCGTGCTCGGAGAGCTTCGACGCGAGCTTGCCGATCGTCGTCGTCTTGCCGGTGCCGTTGACGCCGACGACGAGGATCACGGTCGGATGGTGGGTGACGTCGAGTGTGGCCGGCCCGCCGAGCAACTGCGCGGCCTCTTCCGCAAGCGCCTCGCCGAGGTCGCCGAGCTCGCCGCGCGCCTCGAGCCGGCGCACGAGCTCCGCGGTCGCGGGCACGCCGACGTCCGCCTGGATCAGCGCCTCCTCGAGCCGCTCCCACGCGAGGTCGTCCGTCGGATCGAACGCGGCGGCCTGGATCTGCTCGGTGAGCGCGCGCCGCGACTTCGACAGCGAGTCGCGCAGGCGCGCGAACCGTCCGCCCCGCTCCGCCTCCGGTTCGGGCTCCGCGTTCGCCTCGCCCAGCAGCTCGCTCCAGCTTCTCGACACGGCGGCACCTTAGCCATGCGCAGGCCGGTTGCTACCGTCGCGCGATGTCCGCGAGCCCCACCCCGTTGCGGCGCAACCGGGACTTCGTCCTCCTCCAGACCGGGCAGCTGCTGTCGGCGGTGGGTACGCAGTCGAGTGCGATCGCGTACCCGCTGCTCGTGCTCGCGGTGACGCACTCCCCGGCGAAGGCGGGCGTGGTCGCGGCCGTGCGCATCGTGCCGTACGCGATCTTCGGGCTGCTCGCCGGCGTCGCGGCCGACCGGTGGAACCGCAAGCGCGTCATGGTCGCCGCAGATGCGATCCAGGCGCTCGCGATCGGCGTGCTCGTGGCACTGCTCCTGCTCGACAACCTGCCGTTCCCGGCGATCGCGGTCATCGCCTTTGTCGAGGGGACGGCATCCATGTTCTACGTCAGCGCGGCACCGGGGGCGCTGCGGTCGGTCGTGCCGAAGCCGCAACTGCCGGAGGCGGCGGGGGTTCAGCAGGCGCGGCTCTCGGTCGTGCGGCTCATCGGTCCGGTGCTCGGCGGCGCGCTGTTCGGCATCGCGCGTGCTGTTCCGTTCGCCGTCGACGCGATCTCGTACGTGTTCTCGCTCGTTTCGCTGGCCGCGATGCGCACGCCGTTCCAGGAGGAACGCGACGTCGACACTGCGCCGGTTCGCTCGCAGATCGCGGAGGGATTGCGCTTCCTCTGGCAGCAACCGTTCCTGCGGACAGTCGCACTGATCTTCACGGCCGGGAACTTCGTCGTCACCGCGGTGATGTTCGCCGTGATCGTGATCGCCAAGCGCCAGGGACTCTCGAGCGGCGAGGTCGGCGCGCTCGTCGCGGTCTTCGGCGCGTTCCAGGTTGCGGGCGCGCTCGTGTCGGGCTTCGTGCGACGACGGCTCGGCATGCGCGCGATCCTCGTCACCGAGATCTGGGCGTCGGTGGCGATCGCGGCGTTCCTCGTGCGCCCGAGCGTCTACGTGCTGCTCGCCGCCACATTGCCGCAGGCGTTCGTGATGCCGATCAGCGACACGGTGCTGACGGCGTACCGCTTCGCGGTGACGCCCGACCGCTTGATCGGACGCGTAAGCAGCGCGACCACGAACATCGCGATCCTCGTCATGCCCCTCGGCCCGCTCGCCGCCGGCTTCCTGCTCGCCGCGTACTCGGCGCGCACGACGATCGCGTTGTTCGCTGCGATCACGGTCGTGCTCGCGATCTGGGCGACGTTCAGCCCGTCCATGCGTCACGCGCCGAAGCTCGATGACGTTATCCAGGAGCCTAGAATCGACCCATCGCCGTCGATGTTCTGACCGAGATCGAGATCGGCCGCCCGCGCGCAGAGGTCGCGGCCTACGCGGCCGACCCCGAGAACGCGACCAGCTGGTACGAGAACATCGAAGCCGTCGAGTGGAAGTCGCCGCGACCGCTCGCGGTCGGGTCGCAGCTCGCCTTCGTCGCGCGTTTCCTCGGACGCAGGCTCGCCTACACGTACGAGGTGCGGGAGTTCGTTCCCGGCGAGCGCTTCGTGATGAGCACGGCGGAGGGGCCATTCCCGATGGAGACGACCTACACGTGGACAGACGCGGCGAACGGTGCCACGACGATGGCGCTGCGCAACCGCGGCGAGCCGTCGGGCTTCTCGAGGATCGGCACGCCGCTGCTGGCGAGCGCGATGCGACGTGCGAACCGCAAGGACCTCGAGCGGCTCAGGGCAATCCTCGAGCGGGATAGCTAGGCGGCGGAGACGGCCTGCGCCTCGTCACGCGGCAGGCGCCGCGAGACGATCTGCGAAATGCCGTCGCCGCCCATCGTCACGCCGTACAGCACGTCGGCGGCTTGCATCGTTCGCTTCTGATGGGTGATGACGACGAACTGCGCGCGGTCGGAGTAACTGCGCAGCAGCTCGACGAAGCGACCGATGTTCGTGTCGTCGAGAGCGGCCTCGACCTCGTCGAGGAGATAGAACGGGCACGGGCGCGCGAGGAACAGCGCGAAGAGGAATGAGATGGCGCCGAGCGACTTCTCGCCGCCGGAGAGCAGCGAGAGGCGCTGGATCCGCTTGCCCACCGGTCGCAGGTGCACCTCGATGCCCGGTTGGCTCTCATCGTCCTCGGGAATCGTCAGCTGCAGCGAGCCCTCGCCGCCGGGGAAGAGCGTGCCGACGACCTCGTGGAAGTGCGCCTGCACCGCGTCGAACGTCTCGGCGAAGCGGCGTTCGACCGTCTCCTTCAACTCGGCGCTCAGCTTCTCGAGCTCGGCGAGGCTCGCCTCGAGATCGGCGCGTTGCGTCGCGAGCTCGTCGAGGCGGAGCTTCTCGGCGTCGTGCTCCTCCTTCGCCAGCGGGTTCACCTGGCCGAGCTGCTCGCGGCGTTTCTCGAGCCGGTCGGCGCGCTCGTGCAGTTCGCCGCGGTCGTCGCCCTCGGCGCGCTCGTCGGTGCCGGTGTGCTCGAGCCGGCGGCGCGCCTCGTCTGCCTCGGCCTCGATGCGCGCGACCTCGACGTCGATCGCCGACGCGCTCGCCGCTGCCGCGTTCAAGGCCTGCCGAAGCTCGACCTCGGACGCGCCGAGCCGCCGCAGCTCCTCGCCGAGCCCACCCGTGCGCGCGCCGCCCGCGTCGACCTTGGCGCGCAGCGGTGTCTCGAACCGCGCCGCAGCCTGGACCGCCGCGAGCAGCGTTTCGTCGAGTCGCTCGGCCGCGGCGAGTACGCGCGCGAGCTGATGCGGACGAGCGCGGCGACGTCCTGCGCGAACCGCTGCGTCAACGCGCGCGACCTCGGCTTCGCGTGCCCGCACGCCTGCAGCAGCGGCCTCAGTACCTGCTTTATCTGCGGCGGCGACGAGCGTGCGCGCCTCGAGGCGCAACGTCTGCGGGTCGCCACCGTCGGACGGCGACGCGGTACCACCGAGCCGCATCAGGTCGCGTTCCGCAGACGCCGCTCCCTCGGCGGCCGTGGCGAGCTCGCGACGCAGTGCGCTCTCGTGCTCGCCGAGCGTGCGCAGGGTCGCGCCGAGTGCAGCCGTCCGCTCCGCGCCGGCCTCGCCGCGGGCGCGCAACGGCGCCTCAACGATCTCGACAGCGCGGTCGAGCGCCTCGAGCGCGCGCTCGAGGCGTCCCGCAGCAGCGAGCAACGACTTCAAGGTGCCTGCGTCGGCGCGGCGGATGCGGAGCCGCGGCGCGGCTTCCGCGAACGCCGCCTCGGTCTCGACGGCCTGCTCCTCGGCGACGGCGGCGGCGCGCTCCGCCATCTGCGCCTGGTCGGAGAGGATCCGTGCCTCGTCCGCGAGCGCCCGGCGTCGCGCGTCGAGCTCGAGCAGCACCGCCTCGGCGGTCTCGCCTGCGAACCACAGCTCGCCGCGCTGCGGGTCGTAGCCGTAGCCGTCACTCGTCACCGCGGGCACCGCGGACTTCAGCAGCTCGTCCTTCTCGACGACCGGTAGCTCGGCGACGAGCTCGCGGACGTCGCGGCCGGCGAGCACGCGCAGCGAGCCGAGCCCTCCGGACGCAGCACGCTCGAGCAGCGCGAGCGCCGCCTTCGGATCGGCGGCGACGAGCGCCGATGCGCGCGGGCCGAGCGCCGCGGCGACCGCGCGCTCCGATCCGGGCTCGACGCTGAGGAGCGACAGTGCGAGCGTCTCGCCCTGCTCCGCAAGCGCACGCGCCGCGGGAGGAATCCCTTCGCGCTCTGCGAGCGAGCGCTCGAGCGTCGCGAGCCGCTCCTGTGCAGTGAGGGCGCGCTCCGCGAGCGTGTCGCGCTCGTGCGCAGCGTCGCGTGCAGCGGCGCGCGCGTACAACGCCTGGCGCTCGAGCTCTTCGGGCGATGGACCGCCGCGCGCCGCGTCTGCCTCCGCCTCGGCGAGCTCCGTCCGCAATCGTGCAATCAGGCGTGTGGCGGACTCGCGCTGGACGGCGAGGCGCGCCGCGCGGCTGCGCAGCTCGTACGAGACGGCGAGTGCCGCCTCGCGCTCTCCCGCAGCACCGGTCAAATCGGCTTCGATCGCGCCTCGCTCGACGAGCAGCTCGTCGAGCTTGCCCTGCGCTGCGGTGCGCAGCGTGTTCTCGGCGCTGAGCAAACGTGCCAGCACCTGGCGCGGTGGCGCGCC
>JANMWV010000385.1:0-3325 GCA_031394165.1 Actinomycetes bacterium | reverse complement strand
CTACCAGAGGGAGCACGCCGTCCTCGCATTCGTCGTTGTGCCGTACCGCCCCCAAGAGGAGACTGCTGGTCGTGCGCCGATTCCTCTGCTCTGTGCGCGGCGGGCACCGCTGGAAAACAGCCTCAGACGCCGCAGGCTTGGTGACCTACTGCACCCGTTGTGCCGCTTTGCGCCACGGGAGGACGGAGTCGGTCAAGGACGGATCGTTCAAAGTGCACGTGAACCTTGCCGCCGACTTCCCCCGCCTTGGGTCGCACGGCGCGGAAGAACTGGAGGCAGACCGCAAGGAATAGTGCAAGCGGCAGCTCAGGTGCTCCCGGTCGAATCGGAACGAACGGCGGGCCCGTCGCTCAACCGGAGATGGGGTCAGACCCCGGGACATGTCTCACGCGACACCAGTCGCTCCTCTGCTCGGGCGCCCTGATGGGCCGTCGCGGAGCGGAGCGTGCTCCGCGCAGCAGTGACGCGCCCGCCGCGAGCACACAAGAGACGGGTCTACGACGGGGAAACATGGTTTCCCCCGTGCAGCGCGCGAAGCTGCGCGGATGGAGCCGAGGGGGATCGAACCCCTGACCTTCTGGCTGCCAGCCAGACGCTCTCCCAGCTGAGCTACGGCCCCAAGCGAACTGCAGTGTAGTAGAGAGGCAGCGCGGCCTTCGGAATAGTCTCTCGCCGGTGAGCCTGCTCGTGCCCGTGCGGTTTGCCCTGCTGCGCCTCCGTGCGCACGCCCAGCGGACGCTCGTCGTCGCGGCCGGGATCGCGATTGCCGCGGCCGTGCTGGCGATGACCGCGGTCGGGTCGGTCGCGGTGCAGGATCGCGCGGCGCAACGGGCGCTCGGCGTCCTGCAGCCGTCCGACCGCGCAGTGCAGGCCGTGTGGAGCGGCGTGCCCGGCCAGTCGAGCCTCTCGCTGCCCGCGCTCGACCGGCTCGCCCGCAGCGCGCTCCGGCCCGTGCTGCACCAGGAGCCGTTCGCCGTCGGTGTCTTCCGGCAGGCGACGTGGGGCGGGGCGTTCGTCAACCTCGGCGCCGTCGACGGGCTCGCGCGCTGGCTCGTGTTGCGCAGCGGCCGGCTGCCCGCGCCGTGCACGCCGGCGAGCTGCGAGCTCGTGCAGATCGGCGGCGCGCCCGCCGCGCCGAAGCTTTCGTTCCTGCACGTCGTCGGGCGCGCGGCGTTCCGCCCGGGCGCGCCGCTCAGCGCGTACTTCGCCGCGACCGGCGAGCGGCGGCCGCCGATCCTGCTCGCGAACGGCGTACGCGGCTTCTCGCGCACGCCGCTGCCCGACGCAGCCACGATCGCGCGGACGTACGGCTGGATCGTGCCGCTGGAGCCGCGCTCGCTCCACTCGTGGGAGCTGCCCGGCTTCGGCGCACGGCTCGATCGTGCGCAGTCGCGGCTGGAGCAGAAGACCGACCTCTTCACCGTCTCCGCCCCGACGAATGCGATCGCCGCGACGCGCGCGACCGGCCGCATCGCGGGCGAGCGCCTGCTCATTCTGGGCGGCGACGCTGCCGTGCTGCTGCTCGGATTTGCGGTGCTCGCGTCGACGCGGCTGCGCCGCGACCACCTCGCCGTCCGCCGCCGGCTGACGTGGTTCGGCGCGCGCCGCTCGCAGATCCTGCTCGTCGCGGCGACAGAGGTCGTGGCGGTGACGATCGTCGCGACGCTCGCCGGCTGGGCCCTCGGCACAGGCGCGGGCGCGCTGCTCGCGCGGCACCTCGGCGCGTCCGGGTGGCTTGCCGTCGAGCACTCGGTGCTGACGGGCCGCGCCGTCGCGATCGGCGCAGCGCTCGCTGCGGTGACGGCGCTCGTGATGCTCGCGGCGCTGCGCACGGATGCGATCGCGTTCGGCGGGGTGAGGCTCACGGCAGCCGACGTCGCCGCGCTCGGCGCGCTCGGCGCGGTGCTGCTCGCGCTCGCGCGCGGCAAGGCGGATGCGGGTGCGCTCGCCCAGGGCGGCACGGGAGTCGTACTGCTGGTGTTGCCAGGGCTTGTGCTCTTCGTCTTGGCCGTTGTCGCCGCGCGGCTGCTCGCGCCGCTGTTACGTCTCGTCGAGTGGGTGGGACGGCGGGAGCCTCCCGCCCTGCGCCTGGCGCTGCTCTCGCTCGCGCGGTCGCCGGGACGCGTCGTCCTCTCCGTCGTCTTCTTCACGCTCAGCGTCGGTGTTGCGTTGTTCGCCGTCGCCTATCGCGCGACGCTCGAGCGCGGCGAGCGCGAGCAGGCGCGATACGCCGTACCGGCGCCGTTCGTGCTGCAGGAGAGCCTCACGCAGCTCGTGTCCGTCCAGGAGGCCGCGACCGCGAAGCAGTACGCGTCGCTCGGCCGCGTCACGCCGGTGTTGCGCGACTCGGGGTACGTCTCGGGCGGCGCCGGCGGCGACTTCACGCTGCTCGCGTTGCCGGCCGCCGACCTCGGCCGGGTCGACGGCTGGCGCGGCGACTTCGCGGCGCTGCCGCGCGCGGAGCTCGCGCACCTGATCGCGCCCGCGCGGCCGCCGCGCCTCCGAGGTGTCGTGCTGCCTGCGTCGGCGACGCGCCTCACGGTTCCGCTCGACATCTCCGGCGATCCGCTCGGCATCGCACTCGTCGTGCTGAACACGCGCGGCGACTTCACGACGCTGTCGCTCGGTCAGCTGCTGCGCGGGAAGCGCTCGGTCACCGTCGGCCTGCCGCCGGCGGCGCGCGGCGGGTCGCTCGTCGCCGTGCGGCTCTCGTTCCCCGTGGTCGCCGCGTTCGTCGCCGGGCACAAGGAGAGCGGTACCGGTCTCTCGGTCTCCGACGCAGCGACGGGCGTGCTGCGCCTCGGCCGTCTGCGCGCCGGCGACACCGTGCTGGCGCAGCTCGCCGGCTGGATCGGCGCGGGCGGCGTGCACAACGACCGCGGCGCCGTGCACTACCTGCTGAACCGCGCCGCTGACACGAACCTCCGGCCGCTCGAGCCGCTCGAGGGAGGGCCGGTGCCGGTGATCGCGTCGCCGGCGCTCGCCCGCGCTGCGTCGCCGGGGAACACCGTGGCGCTGCACGTCGGTAACCGCACGGTCGAGGCCGAGATCGTGGCCGTAGCGCAGCACTTCCCGAGCATCGACGGGCAGCTCGTCGTCGCCGACCTGCCGACCTGGCTTGTCGCCGCCAACACCGTCGAGCCCGGCACAACGAGCGCGAGCGAGCTGTGGCTCGCTGCGCCTCCGGGCGCAGCGCGAAGGCTCGCGCAGCGGCCGTTCTCCCTGCTCGACGTCGCGTCGCAGCAGGCGACTGCCGCAACGCTGCGCAGCGACCCGCTCGCACGCGGCGCGCTCACACTCCTCCTCGCGACCGCAGTCGTCGCAG
>JANMWV010000379.1:0-4789 GCA_031394165.1 Actinomycetes bacterium | reverse complement strand
TCGACGCGCTCGACGAGCTGGACGACGAGCCGGACGACGCGCCCGAGGACGCGCCGGACGCGACGCTTCCCTGCGGGTAGAGCACGAGCGTGTAGCGCGTTCCGTCGGCCGTGTTGACGAGCGTGACCGGCTTGTTCTCCTTCAGCGTCACGGTCGGCGAGCCGCCTGCGTAGGAGCCGCCGACGATGGCGACCTTGGCCGCGTGCGCGGTGAGCGACACGAGCTGGAAGAGGCCGTTGGCCGAGCTCACGGGGTTCGCGGCGGGGAAGTTCATGCCGCTGGACACCGATTCCGAGCTGCCGTTGACCGAGATCACGGCCGACGACGGCGGCGGGCTCGGCGGCGCGGGCGGCGTCGTGGGCGTCGAGCCGGAGCCCGACGAGCCGGAGCCCTTGCTCCCGCCGGACGACGGAGTCGCCGGGAGGCCGGCGGCGAACGGGTCCTTGCTGGCAAACCGCGTGAACGACTCGAGCTGGCCCTGGCCCGCCTTCGGGACGACGACCGAGACGAGCGACGACGCGTCGGTGCCGGACGGCGCGGCAGCCGTCGCTGCGGGATCCACGGGCAGCGGCGTCGCGGCGAGCGACGGGGCGGCCGGTAGCGCAGCGGGGGCGCTGGACGGCGGCGCGATCTGGCCCGCAGCGACAGCCTGCGGCTTACCCGAGCCCCCGGTCGAGCCGCTGTTGAGGCTCGACATGGTCTTCATGGCGTACGCGACTGCGAGCGCCAGGAAAACCACGAGGAGGATGAGGATCTTCTTCTGCTTGGCCGCCTTGTCCTTCGCCGCGTCGGCAGTTTTCTTCTTCCGTGCCATGTGTCTCCTTTCGCCGACTAGCGTCGGGGCGCGACGTCAGCAGACGGCGCCGTTGTGGTTGGTGTGGCGGTCGTGTCGGTGCTCGCGGGAGCAGCAGGCGCAGGTGTCGCGCCGGCGACCGCCGGTGTTCCATAGATGAAGGCGTCCACGGTGACCGTTGCGTTCAATTGCGCACCGACTCCGGTCGGCGTGAGCGCGACCGAGCCGACGGAGAAGAGCCTGCCGGCGGTCTCGAGCGTGCCGTGATGCACGGTGACGAGACTTCGCAGCCTGTAGAGCAGGTCGGTGAGTGTGTAGAAGTCTCCGGAGAGCGCCAGGTTGATGGGCACGAGGCTGAAGGCCCCCGCCGTCGACGGTGCTGCCGCATTGGGCGCGATCGACGTCAGCGTCACACCGGCGCTACGGGCTACCTGGTCGAGCTCGAGCAAGAGGTCCGGCATGTCGGCCGTCGGCGGCATCGCCTTCGCGATGCTGTAGAGATCGGCGGTCCGGATCGCCGGCTGCTGCACCGCGGCGGGCTTGACGATCTTGACCGGGCGCTTCGCGTCCACGATCTGCACCTCCGCGGCCTGCGTCGCGCGCACGATGCTCGCGGCGGTCGAGCGCTGCGGGCCGATGAGCATGAACCAGCCGAGCAGCAGCAGCAGCAGGTCGCCGCCGATGATCAGGCCGATCGCCGCCTTGCCCTGAAGCTGGCCCTTCTTCACGACGTCGCTCCGGTGGTGGTCGCCGGCGCGGGCGCAACCGCTGCCGGAGCCGGCGCGACGGGAGCCGGCGCGCCCTTGACCTGGGCGCTGATCGAGAATTGAACACTGCCGTTGACCCCGTTCGCCGCGGCCGCGCTGTTCGACAGCGTCACGTTGTCGAGGTCGGGGATCAGCATCAGCCGCGAGAGGAGCCGCGCGACGCCGTCGTGCGAGAACGCCGTGCCGGCGATGGTGAACCCCTGCGCGCCTGCGACGGGCGCCGCGGCGACGCCCGGTGTCGTCGCGACCACGGCAGGAGCCGTCATCGTGAGCGAGGTGAGACTGACGTCACTCGGAAGGACGAGCGAGAACTCGCGCAGGATCCTGTCCCAGGCGATACGCGTCGACATCGCGCTCGAGAGTGCGTCGAGCCGCGGCTGCTGCTCGCTCGTCACCGCGGGCACGGGGACGATCGCCTTGACGTGAACCGGCTTCAGAACGGTGGCCGCATGCCGCTTGACCAGCGAGAGCTGTGCGAGCTCCGACCGCGCCGCCGTGAGCTTCGCCTGCTCGGCGTTCACCTTGGCGTGGACGTTCATGAACCCGGTGCCGAGCGCGATGAGCACGATGACGCCGAGCGCGGAGCCGACGACGACCGCCGGGTCCTCCTTGCGGATGCTCTTACGTTGTGTCGGATCCTCTGGGAGAAGGTTGACGGCACGCATCAGTCTTCGATCCCCAAGCCGATTGCCACAGCGAGCGAACCGATCTGATCGGTGTCGGCGCCCCGCTTCGCGACCTTCACGCGCACCAGCGGATCGCCGACGCGGACGTGCACGCCGATCAACCGCTCGAGCTCCTGCGCGAGGCCGGGCAAGCCGGTCGTACCGCCGGTGAGCACGATCTCGCCGATGCCCAGGCTACCGGGCTGGTTCTGGTAGAACTGGAGCGAGGAGACGAGCTCGCGCGCGAACGACTGCACCTGGCGCCTGACCGCGTCGAGCGCCTGCGCCGCCTGCTCCTCGGTCAGCCCTGCAGGAGTCACGGTGCCGTCGAGCGCGAGGCTCCGCTTGATCGCCTCGACCTCCGACGGCGTGCTGTCGAAGACGCGGGCGAGCGCGACGTTCAGCGACCAGCCGCCCCACTCGAGCACGCGTGTGAACTCGCAGACGCGGCCGTCGGAAACGGCGAAGGTGGAACGGTCGTGGCCGATGGCGACGGCGACGAGTGCGGCAGAGCCCCGCTCGACCGGCGCAGCGAGCGCGCGCAGCAGAGCGAATGCCTCGAGATCGATACCGGCGAGCTGGATGCCCGCCTTCTTGCAGGCGCTGACGTAGCGTTCGATGAGCTCGCGGTAGGCGACGACGAGCAGAACGCGCTTCACAGTCTGGCCCTCGTCGTCGACCGACTCATCGAGCACGTGGTAGTCGAGCACGGCTTCGTCGAGCGGGATCGGCAGCGCTTCTTGCGCGCGGAAGTGGACGGCGTTCGCAAGCTGCTTCTCCTGGTCGACGCCGACGATGTCGAAGATGCGCACGCCGATGCGGTTGCTCGCGATGCCGAGGCGAACGCCCTTGCGCGGCAGCTTGTGCTTCGTGAAGAAGACCTTGAGCGCTTCGCCGAGTGCGTCGGGATCGCGCAACTCGCCGCCGACGACGATGCCCGCAGCCAGGGGGTCGCGTGCAACCTGCAGGAGCTCGGCGACGCCGTTGTTCGAGACGCGGGCAGCAGCGAGCTGCGAGGCGCCGATCTTCAGGCCCACGAGCTTCTTGGCGCCGTGGCCCCCCTTGCGGCCGCCACCGGACGGGAGCGACGGCATCGAGAGCGACAGCCCCTTCTTCCAGAACGGCGCGGCCTTCGCAACCGGCAGCACCTCGGTCGGCGCCTCAGCCGGCGCGTCGGCCGTGACCGGAACCTCCTGTGAACGCGCGACTTGCGGCCGAGCGAGAGCTCCTTCTTCCAGAACGGGCCGTCGCCCGACGGCGCCTTCGCAGCGCGCTCGGCCTTCGGCACCTTCGGGGTTTTCGAAGCCTTCGGGGCCTTCGACTTGCCCGACAGCGAGAGCTCCTTCTTCCAGAACGGCACCTTTGCCGTCTCGGCGAGCGGCGGCAGCTCGGACGCGGGCACGGGCGGATGCACGGTGACCGCGGGGAGCGCCGCGGGGGCGGGCGGCAGCTCCGGCTCGGCGAGCCAGGTTTCGACCGGCGCGGTCTCGACGGGTGCGGTCTCGACGGGGGCGGGAGCGGCGGCGACGGGCTCGACGGCGACCGGCTCGACCGGGACCGGCTCGAATGGGACTGGCTCGACCGGGACTGGGGCGACCGCCTCGTACACAGGCGGCGGCTCGTAGGCGGGCGGCTCGGAGGCAGTCGGAGGCTCCTCGGCGGAGGCCGCGACGACGGTCGCGGAAAGCGTGGTGACCGGCGCCGGCACGTCGTCGACTGCCAGCACGGGCACAGCATGCACGTCGTCGACCGCGGCGACCGGCTGAGGCTCGACCGGCAGGTCGGCGACCGAATGGAGCTCGACGGGCGCCGGATCGGGAACCGCGGCGAGCGCGACGTGCTCGTGCGCGACCGGCACATCCTCGACGGGCAATTCGACAGGCATCTCAACCAGAGGCGCGTGCTCGACGAACGACGCGTCAGGCGCGACCGGCGCAGGAGCGGGCACCTCCACGACGGGCGCCGCCACGACGGGCGCCTCCTCGACAGGCTCGGGCTGCGCCGCCTGCACCATCGCGGCGACTGCGGCCTCGGCGAGCGCCGTCGGCAGCGTCTCCGCACGTGCCGGCTCGGCCGGCGTGAACGTGGGCGACAGCGACTGCTCGGCCGCCTGCACGAGGCGCTCGACCTCGCGGTCGTGCTTCTTGCGCGAGAACGAGATCTCTTTCTTCAGGAACGAACCGGACGCCGGCTTCAGCTCCTCCTCGATGTTCTCCTTCGGCTCCTTCGGCTTGCGCGAGAACGAGAGCTCTTTCTTCAGGAACGAACCGGACGCCGGCTTCGGCGCCTGCTCCTTCTGCTGCGCGTGAACCTCCGTGGGCTCCTTCGGCTTGCGCGAGAACGAGAGCTCCTTCTTCAGGAACGAACCGGACGCCGGCTTGGGCGCCTGCTCCTGCTGCTGCGCCTGAACCTCCTTGGGCTCCTTCGGCTTGCGCGAGAACGAGATCTCCTTCTTCAGGAACGAGCCGGACGCCGGCTTCGGCGCCTGCTCCTTCTGCTGCGCGTGAACCTCCGTGGGCTCCTTCGGCTTGCGCGAGAACGAGAGCTCCTTCTTCAGGAACGAA
>JANMWV010000357.1:0-2295 GCA_031394165.1 Actinomycetes bacterium | reverse complement strand
CCTTCCGGTCGCGCTCGTCGCCACCTGCCGCGAGCTCGGGGTCTCACTCGAGGAGGGCTCGCCGCAGCACGCCGACTTCGAGCGCATCAACGGCCTGCTCGCGGCCGTCGAGGCCGAGGTCAAGCGCGACTACCTGACGGGTTGGCTGCGTGCCGTCGATCGTCTCGTGCACCGCGTGCACCGCATCGACGACGTGATCGCGATGTGGAACATCAGCCGCGCACGCGACGCCGCGTGGACGAACGCCGGGGCCTTGTGGGCGCTTCGCGACAGCCCGGATCTGTCGAACGACTACCTCGCGACGCTCGACCGGATGGTCGGCCTCGCCGGCCGAGGGCTCTTGGTGCCCGCGGACACCGCGTTGCAACGGCTTGGCCGCCGTCTCGGCCTCACGTAGAGAGGCTCGCCGCGGTCTTCCGTTGCGGAGCGGAACTTGTTCCGCGCAGCAGTGAGCCGCCTGCCGTGAGCACGAAGAAGAAGGGGGCCCACGGGGGAAACATGGTTTCCCCCGTGAAGGGAGTGTCGCGTCAGCGAACGACCGTTGGTGCGCCGTACGGCCGCAGCACGTCGGGCACGTCGCCCTGGAAGTTCTCGAGCAGCGCGAGCAGCGCGCGGTCGGTGATTGCGGTGCCGTTCAGGGTGTGCGGCGTCGCGAGGTTCTTGCCGTCGCGATAGCGGATGCCGAGGCGGCGCGCCTGGAAGTCGGTCGTGTTCGACGTCGAGGTCAGCTCGCGGTAGCGCCCCTGCGCCGGGAACCAGCCCTCGCAGTCGTACTTCTTCACCGCGGGTGCGCCGAGGTCGCCGGCGGCGACGTTGACGACGCGATACGGAATCCCGAGCCCCTGGAGGATCTGCTCCTCGACCGCGAGGATCCGCTCGTGCTCGTCGGGCGATGCGCTCGGCTCGCAGTACGTGAACATCTCCACCTTGTTGAACTGGTGCACGCGGAACATGCCGCGGGTGTCCTTGCCCGCGGCGCCCGCCTCGCGCCGGAAGTTCGTGGAGTAGCCCGCGTAGTGCAGCGGTAGCTCGTCGAGGATCTCGCCCATGTGCAGGCCGGCGAGCGCCACCTCCGACGTTCCCGTGAGATAGAGGTTGTCGCTCTCGATCCCGTAGATGTTGCCGCGGTCGGTCGGGAAGAAGCCCGTGCCGTACATCGCCTCCTCGCGCACGAGCACGGGCGGCAGCACGGGCACGAACCCCGCCTTGCCGACGACGTCGATCGCGTAGCGGTACAGCGCCAGCGCCAGCAGCGCGGTGTCGCCGATCATGAAGCCGAAGCGTGCGCCCGACAGTCGCGCCGCACGCTCCATGTCGAAGCGGCCGACGTCGGTGTGCTCCTTCGGGTCGTCCAACGCGGCCGGCTCGCCCCAGCGGCGGATCTCCACGGCATCCTCGTCGGTGTCGCCGTCGGGCGCAGCGTCGTCGGGAGGATTTGGGATCAGCGCGAGCGCCTCGTCGCGTTCCGCCTCCACCGAGGCGAGCTCCTGTTCCGCCTGCTGGAGCTCCTCCTTGACGCCGCGCAGCGCCTCGAGCTGCTCCGGCGTCGGCTTGCCCTTCAGCTTCGTCTTGCCGCGCAGCTCGTCGACGCGCGGCACGACCGCGCGCCACCGCTCGTCCGCGGCGAGCCACGCGTCGAACTGCTGGGCGGCGTCCTTGCGGGCGAGCTTGCGCCGGAACCCGTCCGGGTCGTTGCGGGCTGCGCGCTGGTCGATCACGACAGGGAGTCTACGAAGGCCTCGAGCAGGAGCGCGATGCCTTCCTCGTGCACCGACGGGACGACGAGGTCGGCGCGGGTGAGGATGTCGTCGTGCGCGTTCGCAACCGCGACGCCGAAACCGGCCCAATCGAGCAGCTCGCGGTCGTTCTCGCCGTCACCGCCCGCGACGGTCTCCGCCGGGGTGAAGCCGAGTCGCTCGGCGACGAACGCGAGGCCGCTGCCCTTGCTCACGTCCGGATGCGCGAACTCGAGGAAGTACGGCAGCGACTTCGAGATGAAGAGGCGGCCGGCGAAGCGCGGCTTCAGCTCGGCCTCGAGCGCGGCGAGCGCCGCCGGATCGCCGACCGCGACGAGCTTCGTCGGGTCGCGTTTGAGCCACTCCCGCAGATCGCCGACGGCGTTGACCGGGATGTGCTGGAACTCCGAGTACCGCTTCGCCTCGGCGTTGAGCTCAGCGACGTAGAGGTCGTCGTCGACATAGACGTTGAGATGGAAGCCCGCGTCGAGCACGGCGTCCATCGCATCGCGCGCGTCCGCGAGCGGGATCGGCACGTGGAGGAGGAACGCGCCGCTCG
>JANMWV010000344.1:0-7893 GCA_031394165.1 Actinomycetes bacterium | reverse complement strand
CGACGATCTTGCCCTTGCCTTCGTCGCCCCACTGCGCACCGACGATGACGGTGGCGGGCACGGGGGGAAGTGTGCCCGAACCGCCGGTTGATCAGCGGTCGGAGCTAGTGGTCAGGCCACTAGGGGCCGTAGTCGTAGCCGCCCCCGCCTACAGGCGTGGAGTGGGTCGAGGTCACGATCGGGACAAGCGCTCCACGCGTCGTCAGAGACGCCTTCATCCCTGCAGCCGCATGTCCGCCCACCGGGCACCACACGGTGAACGTCCCGCGACCGAGGGTCAGCCGGAGCGTCCTCGTCGCACCGGGCTTGATCACGGGCGTCGTCGTGGTCGCGAGACCGGGGCCCGACACCGACAGCGCGTGCGCGACATGCCCTGCGTTGTAGACGACGAGCAGCACCGGGCCGGCAGGCAGTGTCCTCACGGAGAGAGCGATGCGGTACTCGCGCTCGGTCACCTTCACGGTCGACGGGGTGGGAGCAGACCGTCCGGCGAGTGCGACGACGACGACGCCTCCGAGCGCGAGCGCCACGACCATTCCTAGGGCAAGGAAATGCCGTTTCATGCGCTCGCTCCTACGCCGGCGAGGCTCGAACGGTTTTCTAGGCAGCGGCGAGATCCGCGAACTTCGCGTAGCGCTTGAGGAACGAGAGCTTCACGGAGTCGGTCGGCCCGTTGCGGTGCTTGGCGAGGATCACCTCGGCGAGCCCCTGCTGGTCGGACTCCTCGTTGTAGTACTCGTCGCGGTAGATGAACGCGACGAGGTCGGCGTCCTGCTCGATTGAGCCGGATTCGCGCAGGTCGGAGAGGATCGGCCGCTTGTCGGTGCGCTGCTCGACGGCGCGCGAGAGCTGCGACAGCGCGATGATCGGCACCTCGAGGTCGCGGGCGAGGATCTTCAGCGAGCGCGAGATCTGCGACACCTCCTGCACACGGTTCTCGGTGTTCCCCGCCGAGCTCATCAGCTGGAGGTAGTCGACGACGATGAGACCGAGATCGGGGTGGCGCGACTTGAGGCGCCTCGACTTCGAGCGAATCTCCATCATGTTGATCGAGCCCGTGTCGTCGACGTAGATCGGCGCTTTCGCGAGCTTGTCGCACGCCGCCGTGAGCCGCGGCCAGTCGTCGGGCGCGAGCTTGCCGGTGCGCAGCCGCTGCGACTCGACCTTCGCCTCGCTGCACATCAAGCGCTGCGTCACCTCGGACTTCGACATCTCGAGCGTGAACAAGCCGACGGGAGTTCCCTGGCGCACCGCGAGGTTCGCGGCCATGCAGAGCGCAAGCGCCGACTTCCCCATCGACGGGCGCGCCGCGATGATGATCAGGTTGCCGGGCTGGAAGCCGGAGGTGAGCCGGTCGATGTCGCGGTAGCCCGACGGCGTGCCGGTGACGTCGACGCCTGCTTCGTACAGCTGTGTGATGCGCTCGAAGCTCTCCTTCAGCAGCTGGTCGATGTGTGTGAACTCGCCCGTGACGCGCTGCTGCGAGAGGTCGAAGATGATCGACTCCGCCTGGTCGACGAGCTCGCCGGCTTCGCCCGGGCGGTCCCAGCCGAGCCGCGAGATCTCGCCGCCGGCTCGAATGAGCCCGCGCAGCGTCGCCGTCTCGCGCACGATGCGCGCGTAGTGGGCCGCGTTCGCGCTCGCAGGCACGAGCGCTGCCAGCTCGTGCAGGCGCACGCGGCCGCCGACGTCCTCGAGCTCGCTCCGCTCCTCGAGCATGTCGGTGAGCGTGATCGCGTCGACCGGCTCGCCCTTCGCGTAGAGCGAGAGCGCTGCGCGGTACACCTTCGCGTGGGACTCGCGGTAGAAGTCGCTCGCGTCGAGGATCTCGCTGACGGCGCCGATCGCCCCCGGCGAGATCATCATCGCGCCGAGGACGGACTCCTCGGCCTCGAGATTCTGCGGGGGTACGGTCGCGTTCGACGCGACGGGGGCGAGTTGTGCCATCTGCTCCGAGTCAAGCAGGCGCGGCACTCGACCGCCACCTGGTGACAGGTTGGTTGTGAACACGTCTTTCGGTGCCATTTGCAGGGGAATCGACCAGTGTCGCAGGAGCACCGGACGGCGCATCTGTGGACAGATCCGCCGCTGGGAGCGGGAACTTCCGCTGCGCGTCCACAGGCTGCGGCGGGTCTGTGCACAGGCCGCGACGGCGCGCGCGGACCGCGCGCCCCGGCGGAGCTCGGACCAGGTGAACGAGGAGACGCGCTCGCGCCTCCTCGTTCGCCTCGGTCAGTCCTGCCTTACGTGTTCTGCTCGCGCAGCGCCGCGTCGGCGTCGGCGCGCCAGTCGGGCTCGTCCGGCGCCGTCGGCTCTGCAGTCGCTGCGTTCTCTGCCGGCCCGTCGCCGGAACTCCCTGGTGGGCTGTCGCCGGCACGCTCTGGCGGGCTGTCGCCCGACGTCGCCGCGTCCGCCGGGCTGACGGCCCGCTCGGTCTCGTCCACGTACTCGACGGCAGCCCCGGCGCTTGCTGCGGGCGCGGCCGCTGCCTGCGCTGCGCGCTCGGCCGCCTCCATCGCCTCGAGCTCCTCGTCCGACGGCAGCTCGCCGCCTTCCGGGGCCACCAGCGTCTTGATCTCGACGCGCACGTTCTCGAAGAGGTCGATCGGCACGTCGTAGCGCCCGATCCGCTTGATGTTGTCGATGCCGATCTTCCGGCGGTCGACGCGGACCTTGCGCGTGCGCCAGATCTCGTCGGCGATGTCGGTCGGCGTGACCGAGCCGAACAGCGAGCCCGTCGGCCCTGCCTTGACCTCGAAGCGGAGCACGGTCTTCGTGAGCGTGTCCGCGATCGATTGCGCCTGCTCGGCCGTCTTCGCCTCGTGCCGCGCACGATTCGCCTCGCGCTTCTGGAGCTCGGCGACCCGTGCCGGCGTCGCCACCTCCGCGAGCTGGCGCGGAAGCAGGAAGTTGCGCGCGTAGCCGCGTGCAACCGAGACGACGTCGCCGCGGAGGCCGATCTTCTCGACGTCCTTCGTCAGGATGACGTCCATCAGCGCTCCTCGCGACTCCGGCCGCGTCCGCGGCCCTCGCGCTCGCTGCCCTCGACGCCCTCGGCGACGTACGGCAGCAGCGCCATCTCGCGGGCCCGCTTCACGGCCGTTGCGACCTGCACCTGGTGGCGCCGGCACGCACCGCTGATGCGGCGGCTGCGGATCTTGCCCTTCTCGGAGATGTAGCGCCGTAGCTGATTGACGTTCTTGTAGTCGATCGCCACGATCTTGTCCTTGCAGAAGAAGCAGTTCCGGCGCTTGATCGCGCCTGCGGGCCCGCCGGGGCGCTTCCGCGTCTGTGTTCTTTCCTTGGGTGCCACGTGCGCTCCTAGAAGGGGATGTCGTCGTCGGCCGTGCTCGGGAAGTCGGCGCTCTCGGACGCCGCTCCACTGGGCACGAACTGATTTGCGCCGCCGGCGGCGCTGCCGCCGAAGTCGCCGCCGCCGTCACGGCTCCCGAGGAACTGGACGCTGTCGGCGACGATCTCCACCGACTCGCGCTTGCCGCCGCCGTCCTTCGCCTCCCACTCGCGCCACTCGAGCCGTCCGTCGATCGCGACCGGGCGGCCCTTCGAGAGGTACTGCGCGCAGCTCTCGGCCTGGTTGCCGAAGACGGAGATGCTGAAGTAGTTCGGCTTGTCGGCCCACTGGCCGGTCTCGTCCTTGCGGCGCGTGTTCACGGCGATCCGCAGGCTGCAGACCGGCGTGCCGCCGCCCGTGTGCCGGAGCTCGGGGTCCTTCGTCAGGTTCCCGACGAGCACGACTCGGTTGATGTTCGCTGCCATGGCTCCTCTACTCCTGTTCCATCGTCGCGGTGACCGCTGCAGGCTCTTCCTCGGTCTCGGTCTCGGTCTCGATCTCGATCTCGATCTCGGCGTCCACCTCGGCCTCGGCCTCGGCCGCGGCTGCGGGCACCGCTGCGTACGCGGGCGCCTCCTCGCGGGGCGCGGGTGCGGGCACCGGCGTCTCGTCACGCGGTGCGCGTGTCGAGGAGCCCTCGAGATGCTTCGTCGCCAGGTGGCGCATCACGGCGTCGTCGATCTTGAGCACGCGGGTGATCTCGTCGAGCGTCTCGCCGTTGGTCTCGAACACGACCAGGTGGTAGACGCCCTCCGACTTCTTCGCAATCTCGTAGGCGAGCCTGCGGCGGCCCCAGGCGTCGTGGCTGCGCCACGTACCGCCGGCACCTTCCACGAGCTGGCGGACGCGGGCGATCAGGTCGTCCTGCCGCGCCTCGGCGAGCTCGGGGTCCAGCATGAGCAGAATCTCGTACGTCGTCATCGGGTCCCGATACCTCCCTTGGATTGGGCTTCCCATGGTCTGAGTCGACCCCGACTGCTGGCGCCGCTCGGGACGGAACGGCGCGATGACGGGGCAGGAAGCGGCAGCCAGTGTAGCATCGGCCGCGTGAAGCGTCTGCTCACGTGGGTCGCCGGAGCGGCGGGAGGCCTCGCCGCGTACCGCGCCCTGAAGGGGAAGCGCGTGCAGGTCGAGACCGAGCCCGACACGCGTGCCGACGAGCTGAAGGCGCGGCTCGCCGCGGCCCGCGAGGCCGGGGACGACCGTGACGCGTTCGAGTCCGGCGAGGTGCCCGTCGACCTGGTGGCCGACCCCGTGGATCCGCAGGCCCGCCGGGCGCAGGTGCACGAGCAGGGCCGCGCCGCGCTCGACGAGATGCACCGCGGCTCGGGAAGCGCCTAGACACCGTCCGGCAGGCGTAGAACACTCCGCAGCGTGCGGGTGGTCGACCTGACTCACACGTTCGCCAACGGGATGCCCGTCTTTCCCGGGCTGCCGGAGCCGGCCTTCGAGCCGATCGCGAACGTCGAGGACGACGGCTACGCGATGACCTCCTACCGGATGCTGAATCACATCGGCACGCACGTCGACGCGCCGGCCCATCAGATCGCGGGCGGCGACACGCTCGACGAGATCGGGCTCGAGCGCCTCGTCACCGACGCGCTCACGATCGACGTCTCGCAGCGCGACCCGCACGGCGCCGTCCCGCTCGCCGAGCTCGAGCCGCACCTCGACCGTGTGCGGGCCGGCGACATCGTCCTCTTCTATTCCGACAACGCGCGCAACTACGGCACGGACGCCTACTGGACCGGCTGGTCGTATCCCGACGCGGATGCGGCCCGGGCGCTGATCGACCGCGGGATCTCCGCGATCGGCTTCGACGGCCCGAGCGCCGACCCGGTCGACTCGACCACATACGACCTGCACCGGATCTGGCTCGGGGCAGGCCGGATGATCCTCGAGAACCTGAACAACCTCGACCTGCTTCCCGAGCGGGCCCAGATCGTCGTGGCGCCGATGAAGGTCGCCGGCGCGAACGGGGCACCCGCCCGCATCTTCGCTCTGCTCCCAGAATAGGAAGACAACGGTAGGAGGACACGATGGCACGTAGCAAGGGAATCGTCGGCGAGCTTCGCCACGGGATCCTCGGCGTGGTCGATGCGCTCGCGCAGTCGGTCGCGCTGCTCTCGCTCGCGCTCGGCGTCGCGTTCGCGTCGTCGGCCGCGGCGGGAGAGGTCGGCATCGCCGCACCGTTCGCCTATCTGATCGCCGGCATCGGGAGCCTCTGCCTCGCTTCCGTGATCATCCGCTTCACGCGGCGGATGGCGAGCGCCGGGGGCCTCTACACCTATATCTCGCGCGGGCTGAGCCCAAGCGCCGGGTTCCTCGGAGGCTGGCTGTACGGCAGCGCGTTCGCCGTCGGGATCTCGTTTGTGCTCGTGATCGGCTCGTTCTTCATGTCGGTAGCGATGACCGCGCACACAGGCATCCACTGGGGCTGGTACGCGTGGTTCTTCATCTTCCTGGCAGCGCTCGCGCTGCTCGCGTTTCTCGACATTCGCATCTCGACACGCATCCAGCTGGTCGCAGCCGCGATCGGCGTCGGCGCGATCCTCCTGCTGGCACTCGTGATCGCGTTCAAGGGCGGTGACTCCGGCTTCACGTTCGCGCCGCTCAATCCCTCGAATGCGACTTCGACGAGCAACTTGTTCCTCGCGGTCGTGCTCGCGTTCACCGGCTTCATCGGCTTCGAAGCGGCGGCTGCGCTCGGCGAGGAGACCGCCGATCCGCTGCGCGTGATTCCGAAGGCGATCTTGACGGCGGTGATCGTCGCGCTCGTCTACTACGTGTTCGTCACATGGATGATGGGCGTCGGCTACGGCGCTGCGAACGCCGCGAAGTGGGCCAAGGATCCGGCGGCGCTCGACACGCTCGCGACGCGGTACGTCGGCAACTGGCTCGCCGTGATCATCGACTTCTCGGTTGCGGCGTCCGGCTTCGTCGCCGCCCTCGGTGGGCTGCACCTGACGTCGCGCACGCTGTTCGCGATGGGTCGCGAAGGCGGCTTGCCGCGCGCCTTCGCGTGGACGCACCCGAAGTTCAAGACACCGTGGACGGGGATCGCGTTCTCGCTCGTCGTGACGCTGCTGCTCGGCGCCGTGTTCGCGCACCATTACGACCCGATCACATACTTCATCTGGATGGCGACGTGCGCGACGATCGGGATCCTGATCACGTACATCCTGATCGCGCTCTCCGGCATCGTCTTCTTCGCACGCGGCCGCGCGGGGGGTTGGAACCCGCTGCTCGACCTCGTGATCCCGGCGTGTGCGATCGCGATCTGCGGCTACACGCTCTACAAGTCGATCCACCCGTCGCCGGCGTACACGGGCATCGTCAAGTGGGCGCCGTGGGTGGCGCTGATCTGGCTCGCGCTCGGCATCGTCATCGACCTCGCCCTGACGGTGATGCGGCCGGACAAAGTGAGCGCGTTCGGGTCGATCCTGGGCGCGTCCGAGGGCGAGGCGCCGGACGCCGTGCTGGACAGCACGCCGGCGGCCGCGCACTAGCCCGGCCGACGGGGTCAGACCCGGGACACGCGTCAGGCAGACGTCACCGCTCGAGACACGGCCCGGGGTCTGACCCCGGGCCGTGGACCCCGGGCCGTGTGATGTCGGACGCCTCGCCGTGCCGCGGCTGGCTACCGTGTGTGCCTGCGGTTGTGGGAGCCGGGTGTGTGGCAGTGGTGCCGCAGCCCTGCCTGCCCCGGCTCCTTCTCGACCACCCAGCGGCCTGACACGAGTGCCGCGCTCCTGACCCCGCCTTACAGAGTCCTTACGCATGGATCGAGTCACACCGGGTACTTCGGTTGCGAGTCGTAAAAACTCTCAAAGGGGGAATACATGCGTACGTTCACCATCGCGGCGATCGCCGCACTCGCGCTGGCCCTCGCCGGCACTGCGGCGGCGGCACTCGTGCCGAGCGTCTACATCGGCCCCGGTGTCGATCCAAGCTGCGCCACGGCGTCGTACTCCGACGGCGTGCTCCATCTCGCCAAGCCGTGCAGCACGGCCACGCAGTCCTTCGCGGGTGCCGACATCACCGGTGCGGAAGGTCAGACGTTCACGGCCGCGTCGTTCACGCTCTCGAGCACGACGGTGTGCAACGGTGGCTCGCCGCGGTTCGACATCCAGATGAGTGACAACACGATCTTCTTCCTCGGCTGCAACAACGTGACGCCTGTCGCGAATGCCGACGGGAGCAAGACCTACACGTTCAGCGCGGCGACGCTCGCCGCCGCCGGCCAGCAGGTGCCGAACCCGACGGGCACGATCAAGGCCGTCGACATCGGCATCGACGTCCAGGGCACGGCCGACGTGTCGCGGATCTCGTTCAACGGCGTCGCACAGGTGCCGACTCCGGTCACGACCGGCCCCGGCTCCAAGAAGGCGTGCAAGCACGACGGCTGGAAGACGTTCACGAACCCCTCGTTCCGCAACCAGGGCCAGTGCGTCAGCCATTTCGAGCACCACACGAAACACGCCAAGAGCCACGGCGAGCAGCACGGCGAGAAGCACCACAAGTAGTCGCTGCGACCCGCG
>JANMWV010000250.1:0-1892 GCA_031394165.1 Actinomycetes bacterium | reverse complement strand
CTCGAGACCTTCGCGGGCGACGAGGCGCGCGAGGGGCTGGCGGCGTTCGTCGAGAAGCGCGCGCCGCGCTGGGACGAATGATCCGGATCGCCAACTGCTCGGGCGTCTACGGCGACCGGCTCGCCGCGGCGCGCGAGATGGTCGAGGGCGGCCCGATCGACGTCCTCACCGGCGACTACCTCGCCGAGCTGACGATGCTGATCCTGTGGAAGAGCCTCCAGAGCGGCCGTGGCGGCTACGCGCGCACGTTCCTGCGCCAGCTCGAGGACGTGCTCGGCACGTGCATGGAGCGCGGGATCCGGATCGTCACGAACGCGGGCGGGCTCGATCCCGCGGGTCTCGCGGACCGGGTACGCGAGGTCGCCGAGCAGCTCGGCCTCGACGTCCGCGTCGCACACGTCGAGGGCGACGACCTCCGCAGCAGCTTTCCCGACGCGGTGACGGCGAACGCGTACCTCGGCTGCTGGGGGATCGTCGCGGCGCTGGACGCCGGTGCCGACGTCGTCGTCTGCCCACGCGTCACCGACGCCTCGCTCGTCGTCGGGCCTGCCGCCTGGGCGCACGGCTGGAAGCGCGACGACTGGGACGCGCTCGCCGGCGCCGTCGTCGCGGGGCACGTGCTCGAGTGCGGCGCGCACGCGACCGGCGGCAACTACGCGTTCTTCGCGGAGGTTCCGGGGCTCACGCATCCAGGGTTCCCGCTCGCAGAGGTGGACGCGGACGGCGCCGCGACGATCACGAAGCATCCGGGAACGGGCGGTCTCGTCTCCGTCGGCACCGTCACGGCGCAGCTCCTCTACGAGCTCGGTCCTCCCGCGTACGCGAACCCTGACGTCGTCGCGCGCTTCGACACCGTGCGGCTCGAGCAGGAGGGGCCGGATCGCGTCGGGATCTCCGGCGTCCGCGGCGAGCCGGCGCCGCGCGAGCTGAAGGTCGCGGTGAACTCCGTCGGCGGCTTCCGCAACGCAATGACGTTCCTGCTCCCGGGGCTCGACGTGGAGGCGAAGGCGGAGCTGCTCGAGGCGGCTCTGCGCGAGCGCGTCGGCGGCGTCCAGCTCGACGTGCAGCTCATCCGCTCTGACAAGGAGGACGCGCCGACGAACGCGGAGGCATGCGCGCAGCTCCGTGTCGTCGCGCGCGGCACCGACGCGGAGCAGGTCGGGCGCGCCTTCTCCGGCGCGGCGGTCGAGCTCGCGCTCGCGAGCTATCCGGGCTTCACGGCGACGGCGCCGCCGGGCGACGCGTCGCCGTACGGCGTCTACCGCACGGCGTTCGTTCCACGTGACGCGGTGGCGGAGACGGTCGTGCTCGACGACGGGACGCGCGTCGCCATCGAGGCGTTCCAGCCGCAGCCGGCCTCGGCCGTGAGCCACGACGCACCGGAGCTGCCGCCGCCGCCTGCCGGCCCGACGCGCCGCGTGCCGCTCGGCCTCGCCTTCGGGGCACGCTCGGGCGACAAGGGCGGCGACGCCAACGTCGGCGTCTGGGCCCGCTCTGCCGCGGGCTACGCGTGGCTCGAGCGATTTCTCGACGTCCCGCGCTTCAAGCAGCTCGTCGCGGAGGCCGAGCCGCTGGCCGTTCGCCGGTACGAGCTGCCGAACCTGCTCGCGCTGAACTTCGTGGTCGAGGGGCTCCTCGGCGAGGGCGTCGCGGCATCGACGCGCTTCGACCCGCAGGCGAAGACGCTGGGCGAATACCTGCGCTCGCGCCACGTTGACCTGCCGGAGGCGCTGCTGTGACGTCTTGGTGTCGCTAGACCCTATGGAGTCTGAGTAGCCGTGGGCGGTTGAAGGCCGGACACTTCGTACGTTCGGGGGTTTGTCTGGCCGGAGACGGGCTCCGGCTGACCCCAGACGAAGGAGGTCCGGCCGTGTTGGAAACGATGACGTACG
>JANMWV010000304.1:0-6434 GCA_031394165.1 Actinomycetes bacterium | reverse complement strand
ACGCGACCGGCCTGTCACCTCCTACCGAGCTCGCGCGGGCGCGCACGCTCCTGCTCGAGCTCGAGCGGACGTGGAACTACCTGAACGACATCGCCGCCATCTGCTCCGGCGCGGGGATGGCCGGGGGCTTCGCGTCCTTCGCCGCGCTCGCGGAGCGCTGCCGCCGGCTCAACGCGGTGCTCACGGGCCACCGGTTCCTCTTCGGATCGGTCGCCGTCGGCGGGAGCGCGCTCACACTCGACGAGGGTCAGGTTGCAGCAGCGCGCGAAGAGCTGCAGGCCGTCGCGGCCGCCTCGAAGAGCAGCTGGCGCGAGCTGCTGTTCAACCGATCGTTCCAGGACCGGCTGCCCGACATCGGAACGGTGACGGGCGCCGACTGTCGCAAGCTCGGAGCGACCGGACCGGCCGCGCGCGCAAGCGGCGTCGCCGAAGACGTCCGCGAGTCGAGCGCGGGCCTCGCGTATGACGGCTTCACAACGGTGATCCCGGTGCGTGCGGGCGGCGACGTGCAGGCGCGTCTCGAGCAGCGTGCGCTCGAGCTGCTGCAGACCTTCGAGCTGCTGGACGAGCTGCTCGCGCGTCCGCTCGCCCCGGCCGCAGCCTTGCAGGGTGGCGAGACAAAGCCACTTGGCGTCGGTCGCGTCGAGAGCCCGCGCGGCGCCACGCTGTGCATCGTCGAGCAGAGCGGCGGACGGATCGAGCGGCTGCGCCTGCGGACAGGCTCCTATGCGAACTGGCCCGTCGTCGCACACGCCGCAACCGGCGGTCTCCTGCCCGACTTTCCTTTGATCAACAAGAGCTTCGAGCTCTGCTACGCCTGCGTGGACCGCTGATGCTGACGCTCCTTCGCAACCTGCAGCGCCTACGCCGCGACGTGGCACTCCCTCGCCCCACGCGCGGGCGCAGCCTCGCGATCCGGCACGTCGACGCCGGCTCGTGCAACGGCTGCGAGCACGAGTTGACGCTCGTCTCGGGCCCGCACTACGACCTTCAGCGCGACGGCTTCAACATCGTCGCGTCGCCGCGTCACGCCGACGTGCTGCTCGTGACCGGAGCCGTCACGACGCGGATGCACGAACCGCTCCTCGCCGCATACAACGCGATGCCCGAGCCGCGGCGCGTCGTCGCACTCGGCGACTGCGCGCTCGGGTGCGCGCTCCTCGGCCTCGACTCCGAGCTCGTCGGTCCCGTCGAGAGCGTGCTGCCCGTCGACCTGCGCGTGCCCGGCTGCCCGCCGACCCCCGCGGCGATCGAGGCGGCGCTGATCGAGCTCTACGACCGTCCTACTTGACCGCGAGCGTGAGCGTGTAGTCCGACGCGCGGACGCCGGTAGCGAGACTGACGTTGACGTACGCGGCCCGCGCCGCACCGACGTTGCGATACGTGAGCGACGTCTTCGTCGTCGACCGCGTCGACTGCGTGACCACAGTCGAAGCGCTGTTCTCGAGCACGAACGAGACGTTCGACGCTGGGGCGGCGGTGATCGTCACCCGTCTTCCCTTGGGCAGCCAGACGCGGAGGACATCGCGAGGGTCGTCGAACGCGGCGACGCGGCCGCTCGCCCGCCCCGCCGGAGTCGTACGAGTGGTGACGGTGCGCGCGGTGGCGACGGTGTCGTTCGACTCGCCGGGATCGGCCAGCGGGGTCGGAGCCGCGAGCGCAGCCGTCATGTCGAGGATCCCGTACCCGCTTCCCTCGTCGTAGCCCGGCGCCGCGACGTCGCGTGCAGAGCGGCGCAGGATCTCGGCCACCTGGCTCGCGTCGAGCGTCGGCCGCACGGTCCAGAGCCAGGCTGCTGCAGCCGCCACCATCGGCGACGAGAAGCTCGTCCCCGACTCGACCTTGTAGCCGTTGTCGAGCGCGGAAGCGACGGGGATGTCCACGCCCGGCGCTGCGAGGTCGACCCACGGAGACTGCGTCGAGAAGGATGCGACGGCGTCGTTCTGGTCGGTCGCACCGACCGTCAAGACGTGCGGGCTCGCCCCCGGATAGCTGAGGGTGTTGCCCTGCTCGCCGGAGTTCCCGGACGCCGCGACGATGAGGCTGCCGCTCTTGACCGCCTGCGCGACCGCGGCCTCGATCGCCGCATCTGCGGTGTTGCCGCCGAGGCTGAGGTTGATCACCGTGCGGCCCGCGGCGGCGGCGGCGACGATGCCGCGCGCGATGTCGCTCGAGGGCAACCGCGTGCCGTCGCCGAGCGACGCGTCGTAGGAGCGGAGCTCCGCCGTCGGGTAGAAGCCGAGGAGTCCGATCCCGTTCGCGGGCGCGGCGGCGACCGATGCGACGGCCGTTCCGTGCACACCGCCGATCGGTGCCGGCTCCTGGACGTTCAGCGCCACGAAATCGGGTCGCCCGGTGAACTCCTGATGGCCGAAGTCCACGCCGCTGTCGACGATCGTGATCGGAACGCCGGGCCCCGGCGGCGTCAGCCCGTCCACTCGAACGGCCGCGCGCCACCACTCGGTGCTCTGCAGCGGCTCGTCCACACTCGCAGCGGCGATGCGGTAGACGTGCTCGCGCTCGACGAAGGTGAACTGCCCGGCGGCGCGCAAGGCCCGGAGCGCGGCTGCACCGCGACCCGACGAGAGCCTCCACAACCGCAGCGTCGGCACGACGAGCGTCGCGCCGGCGGCGGCCAGCGAACGAGCCGCCGAGCGCGGCGCTCCCGCGCGGAGCTGCACGAGCATCGCCGGCTTGCCGGCCGCCCGGGTCTCCGAGGCGAGAACGCCGAAGGCGGCGGCGAGCGCGCAGACGAGCAGAAGGCGCCGAGCGACGGGACGACGGCTCATCCACACATGAAGCCAGTGGAACATGAGAGACACCTTAGAGAACCTCGAGGGTGGGAACCGTGAGCCGCGCGCCGACACCGTTCAGCAACCGTTCAGAGCATCGGGCGTAGCGTCGCCTGCATCGGCGTCGAGCACTCACGGCAGCGCGTACGGGCGACGATGCTCGCCGCGCTGCTGCTCGCCCTCGTCGCGCTCGTGCCGGGAGCCCGCGCCGGCTCGCACGCGCGGCCGGTTCTCACACCGCAGCCGATCCCGGGCGCGCTCCCCCCGCACTTCCACTTTCGCTACGCGGACCGGTTCCGGGGCTGGCCGGTCGCGCCGTTGGACGTGCAGCACCCGATCCGCGGCACGTTTCTCGATCCGCGCGGGCGCGACGACAGCGGACTCGCCGGTTATCACTTCGGGGTCGACATCAACGTCGACGACCGCCATCCAGACCCGGGCGCGCCGCCGGGCTACAGCCACCGCGTGTACGCCTTGGAAGGCGGGTGGGCCGAGCTGCGCGCCGTCGACCCGATCGTGCCGTGCTCCGACCGGCGGCTGCTCGTCGGCCACTTCTCGTACTGGCACGTCTCACCGATCGTGCGGATGTGGCAGCGGATCAAGCCCGGCCAGCAGATCGGCTGGACGTGCAGCGGGCAATGGCACGTGCACGTCTCCGAATGGGCGAAGGTGGGCGGCACTCGCGTCTGGGTCGACCCGCTGCATCGCAACGGCAAGATCGCGCCGTACGTCGACCGCGCGCGGCCGGTCATTTCTGCGCTGCGCTTCTTCGCGGGACCACTGCGATCATGGCGCCCCGCCCGCAGCCTCATGGCGCCCGACACGGCTCATCGCCTCAGCCCCGCCCACCTGCACGGGCTCGTCGAGTTGCGGGCGCTGATCGAGGGCCGGCAGTCGTTCTGGGGCTTCATGGCCGGTCACCCGGCGTGGCAGACGCCGGAACACCCATACCGCGTGGCGGTCGAGATCAGATCGGTGCAGACCGGAGCGGTCCTGCTGGGCCGCGTCTCCTTCCAGAGCGACGAGCTGCCCCGGACGCCGTACCTCGTGCACTACGCGCCGGGGACGGTGCAGAACGTCTCGATGGCGGAGTGCCTGGCGCTGCCGCGGCGATCGCGGTGCGGCGGCACGTACTGGTTCCGGCCGTTCTCCCGCTTCGCACACGAGTACTGGGACACGCGTCGGATACGCAACGGCGCGTATGACGTGACCGTCTCCGCGTGGGACATCGCGGGCGGCACGACGAGCCGCACCGCGCGCGTCGAGGTCGCGAACCTCTAGTTACTCGCGGCTCGACAGTTACTCGCTGCTCGAGGCGGCCCAGATGTTGATGTCGCTGTCGACGGCGTGGCCGTCGATCTCTGCGAGCTCCTCCGGCGTGAACTCGAGCCGGTCGAGCGCAGCGACATTCGCCTCGAGCTGCTCGACGCTGCTCGCGCCGATGAGCGTCGACGTGATCCGCGGATCGCGCAGTGTCCAGGCGAGCGCCATCTGCGCGAGCGACTGGCCGCGCCGCTGCGCGATCTCGTTCAACGAGCGGATGCGCGCGAGCGCTTCGTCGGTCAGCAGGCTCGGTGACAGCGAGCCGTCCCGCGCCGCGCGCGACTCCTCCGGGATCCCGTGCAGATACTTGTCCGTGAGCATCCCCTGGGCGAGCGGCGAGAAGACGATGCAACCGACGCCGAGGCCGCCGAGCACGTCGAGCAGGCCGCCCTCGATCCAGCGGTTGAGCAGCGAGTACGACGGCTGGTGGATCAGCAGCGGCGTGCCGAGGTCGCGCAGGATCGCAGCCGCCTCCTCCGTCTTCGCCGGCGAGTAGGACGAGATGCCGGCGTAGATCGCCTTGCCCTGCCGCACGGCGCTGTCGAGCGCGCCCATCGTCTCCTCGAGCGGCGTGTCGGGATCGAGGCGGTGCGAGTAGAAGATGTCGACGTAGTCGAGGCCCATGCGCGCGAGGCTCTGGTCGAGGCTCGAGAGCAGGTACTTGCGCGAGCCGCGGTCGCCGTACGGGCCGGGCCACATGTCGTAGCCGGCCTTCGTCGAGATCACGAGCTCGTCGCGGTACGGCCGGAGATCCTGCTCCATCAGCCGACCGAAGTTCTCCTCGGCGGTGCCGTACGGCGGCCCGTAGTTGTTCGCGAGGTCGAAGTGGGTGATGCCGAGATCGAATGCGCGCCGGACGATCGCGCGGCTCGTTTCGAGCGGACGGTCGTGGCCGAAGTTCTGCCAGAGCCCGAGCGACACCGCGGGCAGGTCGAGACCGCTGCGGCCGGAGCGTCGGTAGGCCATGCGGTCGTACCGGTCGGCGGCGGCGAGGTACGTCATCACGGCCGCATCATCGCAGCCCGGCACGGCGCACGCCGCGGGAGGTCGCCGCCGCGTGGCGCTGCCGCGTGACGCCGCCGCGTGACGGGGCGCGCTCTGATCGAATACGACGCGTGAACCGAGCCGACCTCCGGCAGATCGGCCTCGCTGCGCTCGTCGCGGCCGGGGCAGGCGTCGCACACGTCGTCGACGCGACGCCGGTCGCCACGTTCGTCGTCGCAGCCGCGGCGATCGCCTTGCTCGCGCGCGTCGTCGGCGGTGCGACCGAGCAGCTCGGCGGACGGGTCGGCTCGTCAGCCGCCGGTGTCGTGCAGTCGGCGCTCGGCAACCTGCCTGAGCTCTTCATCGCGCTCTTCGCGTTGCACAAGGGCCTCATCGACGTCGTGCAGGCGGCACTCGTTGGATCGGTGATCGCGAACGGCGTGCTCGTGCTCGGCATCGCCTTCGTCGTCGGCGGTCTGAAGCACGGCACGCAGACCTTCGACTCGCCTCGCGCGCGCATGATCGCCACGCTCACGGTGCTCGCCGCCGCGATCCTGTCCGTGCCGACGCTGGCGAACACGTTTCACACGCCGGCGGCCGCGCACGGGCGCACGCTCAGCCTGATCTGCGCCGGCGTGCTGATCGTTCTCTTCTTCGTGACGCTGCCCGCCTTTCTCTCCGGTGGCGACGGGCACGAGGGCGAGCCACCGCGCTGGTCGCTCAAAGCGACCGTCGCGGTGCTCGGCGGAGCCGGCCTCGGCGCGGCCCTCGTCAGCGACTGGTTCGTCACGGCGCTCACCCCCGCGACGCACGCGTTGCACATGAGCCAGTCCTTCGCCGGCCTCGTGATCGTGGCGATCGCGGGCAATGCGGTCGAGAACGTCGTCGGCGTGCAGTTGGCGGCGCGCAACCGGCCCGACTTCGCGATCTCCGTGATCGTCAACTCGGCCCTCCAGGTCGCCCTGCTGCTCACCCCGGTGCTCGTGTTCGCGAGCTTCGCGTTCGCGACGCCGCTGACGCTCGTCTTCCCGGCGCTGCTCGCCGTCGCGCTGCTGATGGCGGCGGGAATCGGCGCGCTCGTCGTCTACGACGGGGAGAGCACCTGGGAAGAAGGCGCGATCCTCATCGGGCTCTACGTCGTGATCGCCGCGAGTTTCTGGTGGGGAACCTAGTGAAGATCCGCGCAGCCGTGCTCGAGGAGTTCGGGCAGCCGCTCTCCGTGCAGGAGGTCGAGCTGGCGGAGCCGCGCGCGGGCGAGGTGCTCGTTCGGCTCGTCGCGTGCGGGGTCTGCCACACCGATCTCTACACCGCTTCGGGAGCCGATCCGTCGGGCTA
>JANMWV010000246.1:0-3808 GCA_031394165.1 Actinomycetes bacterium | reverse complement strand
CGGCTCTACGGCGGCGGGCTCGGCTTCGACGGGCCGCGTGTGCTCGCGAACTTCGTCTCGACGATCGACGGCGTCGTCGCGATGCCCGATCTCGAGCGGTCGAACGCGCTCGTCTCCGACGAGAGCGAGGCCGACCGCTTCGTGATGGGTCTCCTGCGCGCGGTCGCGGACGTCGTCGTCGTCGGCTCGGGCACGTTGCGCGCCGCGCCGAAGGGCACGTGGCAGGCCGACAAGGTGTTCCCCGCGGCGGGCGAGGCGTTCGCGGAGCTGCGCCGCCGGCTCGGCAAGAGCGAGCACCCGGCCGTCGCGATCGTCACCGCGGGCGGATCGTTCGACCCGACCCATCCCGTGCTCGAGACCGGCGCGATCGTGCTGACGACGGAGCGTGCAGCGCTGGACCTGCGCGCGAGGGTGCCCGGTGCGACGGACGTCGTCGCAGTGAATGACGGCGATCAGGTCGACGGGGCCGGTGCGATCGCGTTGCTGCGCGCCCGCGGCCACGCGCTCGTCCTCTCCGAGGGCGGCCCGACGCTCTTCACCTCGCTCGTCGCCTCCGGGCTCGTCGACGAGCTGTTCCTCACCGTGTCGCCGCTGCTCGCAGGGCGCTCGGGCGCGCGGCGCATGTCGCTCGCAGACGGCGCGGAGTTGCTCCCGGGCGTGCGCGTCGCGGGCGACCTGCTGTCGGTCAGGCGGCACGGGAGCCACCTGTTCCTGCACTATTCGCTCACTTCTCGTCGAGCTTCAACGACGCCGAGTTGATGCAGTAGCGCTGCCCGGTCGGCGCCGGGCCGTCGGGGAACACGTGCCCGAGGTGGCCGCCGCAGTTCGCGCACATGACCTCGGTGCGGATCATGCCGTGCGTGACGTCGGTCTCCTCGTCGACCGCGTCCTCGCCCTTCGGCGCGTAGAACGCGGGCCAGCCGCAGCTCGAGTCGTACTTCGTCTCCGACTCGAAGAGCTCCGCGCCACAGCCGGCGCAGCGATACGTGCCCGGCTCGAAGACGTGGTCGTACACGCCGCTGAACGGCGCCTCGGTGCCCTTCTGGCGCAGCACGCGGTACTGCTCGGGGTCGAGCTCGGTGCGCCACTCCTCTTCGGTCTTCTCGATCTTCGGCATGCGACTCGTTGTAGCAGTCCGCGGCATGCCGAGCAGTGCCGTCGCTAGTGTCAGGCCGATGTCGGCACCAGCGCCGAGCACCGGCCAGCCCCGCATCCGCGTGATCTTCGGCGCGCTCATGCTCGTCATCCTGCTCGCGGCGCTCGACCAGACGATCGTCGCGACCGCGCTGCCGACAATCGTCGGCGAGCTGGGCGGGCTTCAGCATCTCGCGTGGGTCATCACCGCGTATCTGCTCGCATCGACCGTCACGGGCCCGATCTACGGCAAGCTCGGCGACCTCTACGGGCGGAAGATCGTGCTGCAGACGGCGATCGTGATCTTCCTCGTCGGCTCCGCGCTGTGCGGCATCGCACAGGGGATGACGGAGCTGATCGTCTTTCGGGCCGTGCAGGGCCTCGGCGCCGGCGGCCTGATGGTCACGACGATCGCGGTCGTCGGAGACATCATTCCTCCGCGCGACCGCGGGAAGTACCAGGGGCTCTTCGGTGCGGTGTTCGGCGTCTCGACGGTGATCGGTCCGCTGCTCGGCGGCTTCTTCGTCGACAACCTCTCGTGGCGGTGGATCTTCTACGTCAATCTGCCGCTCGGCGCGCTCGCGCTGTTCGTGATCGGCACCGTCTTCCGTTCGCGTGCAGAGCACGTGCGGCATTCGATCGACTATCTCGGCGCGGCGACGCTGTCGGGCGGCCTCACGGGCATCGTTCTCTTCACGAGTCTCGGCGGCACGACCGAGGCGTGGGGCTCGGCGCAGAGCGTCGCACTCGCCGTGGTCGGCGTTGCCCTGCTCGTCGTGTTCCTGTTCGTCGAGCGGCGAGCGGCCGAGCCGATCCTGCCACTCGAGCTGTTCCGCAACCGCACCTTCGCCGTGACGAGCGCGATCGGGTTCATCATCGGCCTGTCGCTGTTCGGCTCTGTCACGTACTTGCCGCTCTTCCTGCAGATCGTGAAGGGGAAGAGCCCGACGGCTTCGGGCCTGGTGTTGACGCCGATGATGGCCGGCCTGCTCGTCACGTCGGTCGTGGCCGGCCGGACGATCAGTCGGATCGGCCGCTACCGGCCCTTCCCGATTGTCGGCACGGCGTTCATGACCGTCGGGATGGTGCTGCTCTCGCAGCTCGACCGGCAGTCGTCGATCCAGTACGCGGCGGCCGGCATGCTCGTCGTCGGGCTGGGACTCGGGATGGTGATGCAGGTGCTCGTGCTCGCCGTGCAGAACGCCGTCGACTTCCGCGTCATGGGCGTCGCGACGTCGGGCTCCGTGCTCTTTCGCCAGATCGGCGGCTCGATCGGCCTCGCGATCTTCGGCTCGATCTTCGCAAACAGCCTCCATGCGAAGCTCGCCGCGTACCTCCCTCCGGGTGCACATCCGGCGAAGAGCGTGAGTCCGGCGGTCGTGAAGCGCCTGCCCCCCGCGGTGCACGACGCATACGTCCGCGCCGTCGCGGGCTCGCTCCACCCGGTGTTCGTGACGGCGGCCGCGATCGGGGTCGTCGCGTTTCTCCTCACGTGGCTCTTGCACGACATCCCGCTGGGCACCACGTCACGCGCGACGCTTCGCCGGGAGGAGGCCGCAGCCGCAGCGGCCGCGGCCGAGGGAACGCTGCCCTGAACGAGCTCGAGCTGCTCGACTGGAAGCGCCGCGTCTTCGAGCTCTACGCGGACGTGCGCGCGACGCCGGATCCCGAGGCGGCGTGGCGTCGCTGGCGCGACGTGCGCGACGAGCTGTTCCGCACGCACCCGCAATCGGCGCTGCCGCGCGAGCGGCGCGCCGGCTTCAACGGCCTCGACTACTTCGCGTACGACCCGGCGCTGCGCGTGCTCGCGGATGTCGAGGAAGCGCCGGAGGAATCGCGCCAGATCGCAGGCAGCGCCGGAGCGGCGATTCTCTTCCGTCGCTTCGGTCGCGTGCGTTTCGAGCTCCTCGGCGAAAGACAGGCGCTCGAGCTCTACTGGCTCGAGGGCTACGGCGGTGGCGTGTTTCTTCCGTTCGGCGACGCTACGACCGGCAAGGAGACCTACGACGGGGGCCGCTATGTCCTCGACACGGTGAAGGGCGCCGACCTCGGCGGCGACGCCGGTGGGCGCCTCGTCCTCGACTTCAACTTCGCCTACAACCCGTCGTGTTCGTACGACCCGCGCTGGGCGTGCCCCCTCACTCCGCCCGCGAATCGACTCCCTTTTCCGATATGTGCAGGGGAGATTCACCACGACGTCTGATTGGTGCTGCTACGCTGTCTGCACGGACGGCAATGGGTCGTCCTGTGAGATCAGCTTCTCGTTCCTCCTTTGAGCGGATTCGAGTGGGTGATTCTCGAATCCGAATTCAAGGAGTCGAACTTCATAATGACTGACACGTTTCGCGCGCTCGGCGTGAGCGAGCCTGTTGAGCAAGCGCTCGCAGCCCGCGGCATCACCGAGCCGTTTCGCATCCAGACCCTCGTCCTCCCGGACGCCCTTCGCCGTCGCGAACGACTCGATCTCTTCCGCGACCTGGAGCGCAAGCTCGCGGGTCGGCACGAGGACGAGCGACGTCGGGGTCTTGCCCTCGGCCGGCGTCCGCTCGACGAGCGGGATGCCGAAGCCGAGCGTCTTGCCCGAGCCCGTCGGCGCCTTCGCGAGGATGTCGCGGCCGTCGAGGGCGTCCGGAAGGACGAGGGTTTGGATACGGAACGGCTCGGTGATGCCGCG
>JANMWV010000271.1:0-3004 GCA_031394165.1 Actinomycetes bacterium | reverse complement strand
CCGCATTGCTTCAACACGCTCGCGAACGAGTACGGCGACTTCGGCGGCAACTACGAGGTGATGCACCACACGGAGCTGCTGGCGCAACTCGTCGACGAAGGGAAGCTCAAGCCGAAGAACGGCGAGCAGTCGATCACCTACCACGACTCGTGCTATCTCGCCCGCCACAACGACGTGCGCCTGGAGCCGAGAAAGCTGCTGAACGTGATCGGGCAGCCGGTGGAGATGAAGCGGAGCGGCAAGCAGACGTTCTGCTGCGGCGCCGGCGGCGCACACATGTGGATGGAGGAGCGCGGCACGCCGATCAACGAGGAGCGCGTGCGCGAGGCCGCGGAAACAGGCGCCGACACGCTGGCGGTCGCGTGCCCGTTCTGCACGGTGATGCTCGACGACGGCGTCAAGGCCGGGGGCGGCAAGCAGATGCGCGTCGCCGACGTGTCGACGCTGCTCGCCGAGTCCCTAGAATAGGGGCTGTGAAAGCCGACTCCCGGACGACGGAGTTCGTCGCGCTCGGCCGTCCCGGCACCGAGGCGTATGCGGGCCTGGAGACGTTCGAGAATCCCGGCGTCTCGCACGTCGTGCTGGCGAGCGACGAGCTGACGGCGATCTGTCCCGTCACGGTGCAGCCGGACATGTACGAGGCGCGGATCGAGTACTGGCCTGGCCGGCTGTGCATCGAGTCGAAGTCGCTCAAGCTCTATCTGATGGCGTTTCGCAACGAAGGCGCATTCTGCGAGGCCCTCGCCGTGAAGATCCGTGACGCCGTCGCCGACGCGGTGGAGCTGCCTGCCGACAAGGTGCGGGTCACGCTGGTGCAGAAGCGCCGGGGCGGCATCGAGATCACCGCGGTCGCGTGAAGAGGGGCCGCGTGCTGCGGCCCCTCTTCAGCGAGCGTTGAGCCCTTTAGCGCTTGACGTCGATCTTGGTCAGCGTGTTGACGCTGCTGATCAGCGAGCACTTGATCTCTGCCCGGTCGTTGACCTTGACCGTGGCCACCTTGGCCGCGAGGTCACTCGGGACGGCGCAGGTGAGGCCGCCGACGGTGATCGAGGTAGAGGAGACGGCGGAGACGGTGCCGTGGGCCTCGCTCCGCTCGTTGACCGTTTTCGTGGTCGAGCACTTCGCTGCGGAGAGCTCGACGGCCGAGCCGCCGGCCGTGGCGCCGCCGATCTTGCCCGAGGTCAGCCCGCCCGCGGCAGTGAAGCCTGCCGAGAGGTTGCCGAGCAACGAGGCGTGCGGCGACGCCGCATGGCCGGACGCGAGGCCGGCGATGTTGCCGTGGTCGTAGACCGCGTCGAAGTGCGCGGAGGTGTCGCCACCCGTGGCGGCGATCTTCAGCCGGCCGGTGAGGACGCCCACGCCGTCGGTCGTGTTGATCGTGCTGCGCACCTGGAGCGTGATCGCGCCGGTGAGGTCGGCGTCACCAGTCGCGGTGCCGGTGTAGGTCGCGTTCGTCGACGAGATCGCCTTGCCGTCCGCGGTCGTGCACGAACGTGTCTGGCTGTTGCCGACCGTCGTGGCGGTGAACGTGCCCGCCACGGCCTTGACGCTCTTCGCGTCGTTCAATCCGTGTGCGACCGCGAGCCCGGTGATGCTGAGCATCAGCAGGCCTGCCGTCATGAGTATCAACTTGCGCATCGAACCCTCCTATTGGCTTTTCGTTCTCTGAGATGTAGATGCCCACTCGAGGCGTTCGCTTGCGTCAAGGCTCGTAAAGTTCGCGTAAAGCGCATCCGGTAGGCTCGCGCTCGTGTCGTGGCGGCGCTTCCCGGTCGGCGAGCTGGTGCCGGACTCCGAGCTGGGGGAGTCGCCGCTCTGGCCGACCGCCGCGATCCTGTCCTCGGCGGGGCTCTACGTGACGCTGCCGGGCAAGTTCATCCTCGGCCGCGCGCAGGCCGGCTTCTTCGGCGACATCCGCTGGGTCGTCACGGCGCTCACGGTGGTGTTGCTCGCGGCGCTGCTCGTGAGCGTGCCGCACGGCCCGGTCGCGCGCATGCTCGGCTGGGGTGCGCATCGGATGCGTTTCGGCCGTCGCTTTCTGTCGCTGACGATGATCGGCGTGCTGTCGGCGGCGAACGCCGCGTCGATCTATCTGCTGGTGCACGTGCTCGTGAACGGCGGGCAGGTCGTTGCGTCGCCGCTCCTGCGTGCCGCGGTGCATCTGTGGTGCGTGAACGTGCTGCTCTTCGGGTTGTGGTTCTGGCAGCTCGACGGCGGCGGCCCGGTGCAGCGGCGGACGACGGACATTCGCTCGCGCGACTTCTTCTTCCCGCAGCAGACGGATCCGACGCTGTTCGGCGTCGAGTGGCAGCCGACGTTCCTCGACTACTTCTACGTCTCGTACACGAACGCGGCCGCGTTCAGCCCGACCGACTCGATGCCGCTGACCCGCCGGGCGAAGATGCTGATGCTCGTGCAGTCCGCGATCAGCCTCACGCTTGGCCTGATGGTCGTCGCCCGCGCGGTGAATATTCTCCGGTGATGCTGGTCGGGCTCGGTCACGTCGACCTTGTGTGCCGCGACCTGGCGCGCTCGCTCGCGTTCTACCGCGACGTCTTCGGCCCGCTCGGGTTGACGGAGCCGGCACTGTTCGACGGCGAGCGCGGAGAGCAGATCCACTACCTGCGCTTCCCGCGTCCCCTGTCGGGCTCGATCGGCCTGCGGCAGGCGCTCGAGCCGCAGGAGTTCGAGCTCTACGCGCCGGGGCTGCATCACCTGGCGCTGATGGTCGAGACGCGCGCCGACGTCGACGCCGCGCACGCCGCCGCAGTCGAGGCCGGGGCGGAGGTACTGCACCCCCCGCGCGAGTGGCCGCAGTACCACCCGCAGTACTACGCGACGTTCCTCCTCGACCCGGACGGGTTCCGGCTCGAGGTATCGGCCGCGCGGGATGCTCGTCTCTGAGGCCAGGCACGATGACGTCCACGCTCGTACTTTGTCGAGGTGACTCAAGATGCACCGCAGGAGCGGACGCAAGAGCTCGGCGAGAACTCGCGCGCGAGAG